>NZ_LZGZ01000129.1:0-28873 GCF_001690515.1 Gilliamella sp. Fer4-1
GTTTTTACTAATGAGCCCTCGTTAAAGTTGGCGCAAAAACTGATTGATAACACATTTGCTGATCGTGTTTTTTTTGCAAATTCAGGCGCAGAAGCTAATGAAGCGGCGTTTAAATTAGCGCGTTATTACGCAATACAAAAATACAATCCTTATAAAACTAAGATTATTGCCTTTTATCAATCATTTCATGGACGTACATTTTTTACTGTGTCGGTTGGCGGGCAAGCTAAATATTCTGATGGCTTTGGTCCAAAACCTGCTGATATTATTCATGTGCCTTTTAATGATTTGGATGCTGTTAAGGCTGTAATGGATGACCATACTTGTGCTGTTGTTTTAGAGCCCGTACAAGGTGAAGGAGGTTTAGCCTCAGCAACACCTGAATTTTTACAAGGGGTACGTAATCTGTGTGATGAATATCAAGCGCTACTTGTATTTGATGAGGTCCAATGTGGCATGGGGAGAACAGGGCGTTTATATACTTACCAGCAATATGATGTAAAACCTGATATTTTAACCTCTGCTAAGGCATTAGGTGGTGGGTTCCCAATTAGTGCTATGTTAACAACGAATGAAATTGCTTCTGTTATGCATCCTGGCGTACATGGCACAACTTATGGCGGTAACCCTTTGGCCTGCGCTGTGGCCTGTGAAGCATTTGATATTATCAATTCTCCTGAAGTACTTGAAGGCGTGCAAATTCGACGAGCTTTATTTATTAAAGAACTTGAGCTAATCAATGATAAATTCAAATTGTTCCGAGAATATCGAGGTAAAGGCTTATTATTAGGTGTTGAGTTACAACCTGAATTTCATAATAAAGCCCGTGATTTGTTAAATGTTGCGGCCGAGTTTAAAGTGATGATTTTAAATGCAGGCTCAAATGTGTTACGTTTTACCCCATCGCTGATTATATCCGAAGATGAGATAAAAGAAGGGATGGCACGTTTGACAAAAGCAGTCGAAAAAGTTGTCAATGCTTGAGTTTTTCTATACAGTAACGGCATTTTAATCAATTAAGTGCCGTTGTGCGCTTAAAGGTATTTTTTTATGACAACAATTCGACCATTAAATTACGCAAAAACTCATTTTATTTTAAGCGCGCCTGATATTTCTCATTTACCAAGTGATAGTGGTGTTGAGGTGGCATTTGCTGGCAGATCTAATGCGGGTAAATCCAGTGCACTCAACACATTAACCAATCAAAAAACGCTAGCCAGAACAAGTAAAACACCGGGAAGAACTCAGTTAATTAATCTTTTTGAGGTTGAAGAAAATTGCCGTTTAGTTGATTTGCCAGGTTATGGTTATGCACAAGTTCCCGAAGCCATAAAACGTAAATGGCAAAAATCTTTAGGGGAATATCTACAAAAACGTGAAAGCCTGAAAGGGTTAGTTGTTCTAATGGATATAAGGCATCCGTTAAAAGATTTAGACCAACAGATGATTCAATGGGCGGTTTCAGTTAATATTTCTGTCATGTTATTACTTACTAAGGCCGATAAACTTGCTTCTGGAGCACAAAAAAAACAAGTTAACATGGTTAAAGAAGCCATTTTGCCTTTTCAAGGGGATATTATCGTTGCGCCGTTTTCCTCGCCTAAGCGCATGGGATTAGAGCCTTTAAAACAAAAATTAGATGAATGGTTTAGCCAACAGTAAAGGTAACAGTTTAATGGATAATACCCCTTTTTCATATAACTCGTTATCGCCTGATTTGATTGTTGATAGTTTGGGGTCCATCGGGATTCGTCTTGATTCAGGACTTACCGCCTTAAATAGTTATGAAAACCGAGTCTACCAATTTCATGATGAAGATCACACCCGTTATGTTGTTAAATTTTATCGTCCTCATCGCTGGAATCGAGCTCAGATTCTTGAAGAACATCAGTTTACCCAGCAGTTATTCGATGCGGAAATTCCTGTTATTACGCCATTGACATTTAATAATACGACGCTACATGAATACCACGGTTACCTGTTTTCCCTATTTCCAAGCATGGGCGGACGGCAATATGAAATAGATAATATTGAACAGATGGAGTCTGTTGCTATGTTGCTCGGGCGTATTCATCAAATAGGTGCAAAACAATCTTTTTCATACCGCCCAACTATCGGGTTAGAGGAATATCTTTATCATCCACAAGAGGTTTTGTTATCTTGTCGCTTTATTCCCAATAAAGTTCAATCCGATCTTAAAATAATTTTAGCGCAATTAATTAAAGCTGTTGAACAATATTGGCACAATGATTGGCAACCTATTCGTTTACATGCTGATTGCCATGCTGGCAATATTTTATGGCGTGATAATGCGATGTTTGTTGATTTTGATGATTCACGCAATGGACCTGCAATCCAAGATCTATGGATGTTACTACATGGCGATCATAAACAGCAACGTCTGCAATTAGATATGCTAATTGAAATGTATCAAGAGTTTTATCCTTTTGATAACCATCAATTAAAACTTATTGAGCCTTTGAGAGCAATGAGAATGATTCACCATTTAGCATGGGTTATAGCGCATTGGCAAGATCCTGCTTTTCCAATCGCCTTTCCATGGTTCACTGATGATGATTTTTGGCACCAGCAATTAACTGAATTTAAACAGCAAATTACTGCTATCAAATCACCACCACTACAATTAGCTCCAATGATATAAGGCTAAAAATTAAATAAAAAACTTGGTTGATATTATGAAAACTTAATTTATTACACTCTATTACGTTATAGTGAAAGGGATTGTAATAACTGCTCAAAATTAGGTTGCTTTAAAATCAACCACTCTTTTTTATGCTTAGAAAGCTGTTTTATTCGATACTCAATTTTTAGCGCTGTGGATTTATCACCCACGCTAATTTGATAAACAATGCTAAGATCTTGATGCGCTTTTAAATATTTAGAACCTTTGCCATTTTTATGTTGCTCAAAACGCCTTGTAATATCTGTCGTAATGCCAGTATAAAGTGATTGTTTAGCTGTTCTAATAATGTATAAAAACCATTGGGAAGCATTATTAGCCATAGATGTCAGCAATATAAATAAACAATTTCACTATAATATCATTTTTTATTAAGTAACAAATATGTATTATTCTAAATCGTTGTTATTAATCTATGTTGCTGAGTCCCCATTACTGTTCCATTTACTTTAACGCGTATAATGTTTAAGATAAGCTAAATTTTTTGATGTATTTTGGGATAATAAATTTGAATAACTTTGCAAAAATTATTGAGGTTCAACGCGGCAATTTAAAATTCGCTTACGTGCAAAATGACGAAATCAATTATTTAGAGCTTTTTGACCAATTTTTGGCAGAAGAAGGGCATCATGAGTTACTGGATCCAAGCGATAAAATTGAACGATATACTTATCTAATCAATCATAAGCAAGATAAATTTATTTTTAAAATTGATGGTGGCGTTGAGCATCGTTTAGAGCGTCGTTTGATAGCCAAAATTACTGGTGATTTTTATTTTAATTTAATTCGTAAGCTGGCAAGAATATCGCTTGATAAGTGTGATATTGCTTATGAACTTTATTTGGTTGCTTTTGACCAAAAAACAAATCGCCATTATATGATTTTTAACTTCATTGAAGGTCGCTCTTTAAAATGGGATGAAATGAAAGAGTATGGCGATCAGGTAAAAGAGTGCATAGAAAAGCTGCACAGTTATAATCTCGTTTCTAATGATGTGCATGGTGGAAATTTTATTTTAACGCCTGAAGGAAAAATCAAAGCCATTGATTTAACTAATTCGGGGTTTATTTGGTTAACTAAGGCCAATGATGCAATTGAATTAAAAGAACGGTTTAATATCATAATTAAGGTGCCTTTTTGGGCTATGACGATTAAAAAGTTTACTCATGGTTTTAAACGATTATCCCGTAAAATCCGTGGTAAAGGAGATTAATTATCTTATTATTGTGAGCAATTTTGTCACTTATAAAGATACTTAATCAATAACCTTTTCTTCAGCCTTAATTAAATTTGTATTCACTATTGATAAATACTAGTAAATTAGGATGCAAAAAGCTAGAATTGATGAGCTTATTCAAAAAAGGATGGGATATGAAAAAGTTAATTGGTTATTTGGCTGTTTTAACTATTCTAACAAGTTGCACATCGCAAAAAATGTTGTCAATTTATCAGACTAGCGGTGTTGAAATTGCTCAAAATTCGTCAGGCGCTGATATATTAAATAAGTACAATACATCACGACCAATTACCGCCCTCCACTCCTCTTTATCTTTATGTATTGCGCAAGAACTTGATAATGGTCCAGTGGTATTAGCAAGTGAAAACTATTCTGGATCACTTTGGTGGCCTTATTACAATGTGCCGAGCCAGCAAGCAATCACAGTTAGCGGAGGTGACACAATTAAATTAGTTGAAGGTAATCATGTTGTGGCTAATGCTGTAACTGACTATCTTTACCATACTAAATATTTTATCAGTTATATCCTAACGGCAACTCGTCATCAAAATAACATCCATTATCTATTTAGCAATATTAAACAAGCTCACCAATATACAGGTTCAGTTGTAAATGATGGATTTGAAAATGTGAAAACGCTTGAAAGTGTTCACCCGAATCTGGTTATTGATGCACTTAATAAAGAGGCTGATAAAATTCAAGAATGTTTATTGCGCTAATAATACGTTATTTTTAATTGCTATTTTTAAAAAGTTTTAGGTCAATATGCGTTTAAGTCTATTTTAGCGTTCTACTGTTTAAAACTATTAACTTCAATCTTCATCCTACTTAATTACTCAACAACTCCAAAGCAGAAAAAGCTATGTATACTTATATTATTAGTGCTAGATGCGCGATTATCCAAATAAAATGAATAGTCTATTAGTATTTATCAGAATTTTTAAAGGATCTTTGGATGCAAAAGCTAAAAATATCACTTTAAAAATATAAGCAAGTATTGTGACTGCTCATAAAGTATCGGTAGAATATATATTATTCAATGCTTTTGAGCCAAATATTGCTAAATTAGTAACTGAAAGCATAAATAACGCAGTAAAATAAGCAAATTATTTAGTCTGTTAAATTGCATTAGTAATAATCTGTCAATTAACTAATGTTATTAGCAGATTTTGTAATGAATATCAATTCAAACCATTGTGGTGGAAAGAGATATTGAATTTCAATGAAATACCTTTTAATCAAGTAACACTTAAATTTAAGCTTATTAGCTTCTTTTGTTAGTTTTCACTTTATTTCTAGCTGATAAAATATTTATATGCGTTGTATTGTTAATATTTACAATGTTTGCGCTCTCGAGTTGAAAGCGCTACTAAATTTATCTCTTCACCAAATAAAATCGAAATCATTAATAACGGTGATAATCTTTTAGAAGAAAGCTCACAACGTATATTTCAAAAAAGTTATTTAGCGAAAGGAGATAATTGTAAGATTGGTTTTATAGTGTTAGCAAACATTGATGCGTTTAATGAGCATATTCAATTGTGCGATTCAACTAATTAAGAAAACCTATTGCAGCGTATCATTGCTCATGATAATTGTGTGGGTTTAATTTTACTTGATGTTTTTATTCTAAAACTTACAGGGTTAGAGTTATTAAAATATATTTGTATCAGTTATCTAAAAACAGATATCATTGTGGTAACTGTCGCCTGTAAAAATATTTACTTTTGGATGTCTACAGGTTGCTTTGAGTCGATATCAAAAACGTGTATATTTGTTATCTTCATCCAAAATATTTAATCACAATCAAATAGCAAGTGGGCTTATTATAACTTATAACTATTGTGAGAATCTATTTTTGACTACTATAAATGGGATGCTAAATATAAAGAACCATTTTAATTATAGAGCATGATCGAAATAAAAATACGCGGGTAAATAAGTTGTTTTACATCGTTATTTCGTCTAATGATAAGCTAAAGCTTGGCACAAAAACATCTAAAAAGTATTTCATTTCAGGGCTATTACGTTCAGATAAAGTCTCTTTTAAACGTTGCTCTGCTAATTTAAATTCATTATTACCCGCACTTAATTCCTCAATTGTTTTCAGATAAGCACATAATGCGTCAGCTTGTTTTACAATGTTTTTTTCTGCTTCGCTATAAAAATCATCATCAATTAATGTCTTAAAATCATCTTGTAACTCTTCAGGAAGCATATTAAGAAGTTTGTGTTGTGCTATTTTCTCAATTTTTTTATATTCAACAGTAATTTGCGGATTATAATATTTTGTGGGCGTCGGTAAATCGCCAGTTATTACTTCTGAAACATCATGATACATTGCTAATAATGCGATGCGTTCAGGGTTTACATCGCCATTAAATTTCTTATTTTTAATTACAGCTAAAGCATGTGCAACAAAAGCAACTTGTAAGCTATGCTCTGATACATTTTCTGTTCTTACATTACGCATTAAAGGCCAACGGTTAATTAGTTTTAGGCGTGATAAATGGGCAAAAAAATGGCTATTTTTCATATTAGTATCTCTTTAAATATAAAATAAAAACGCTCCTATTTTTAATAGGAGCGTTTATGAAACATAACTATTTATGATTTTACGCTAAAACAAGCTGTTGAGTGCCTAACACAAGTGGCACCGTTTGCTCTTCTGTAAATGTTACATATTCCCAAGCATCTTGTTTCGCCAATAATGCTTGTAACAATTGATTATTCAATGCATGACCTGATTTATAACAAACTACTTCACCAATCATATTATGACCACTCATATATAAATCGCCAATAGTATCAAGCATTTTGTGACGAACAAATTCATCATCAAAACGTAAACCATCGTCATTGAGTACTTTGTAATCATCTACCACAATTGCACAGTCTAAGCTACCACCTAAGCATAAACCTTTAGATTGTAATGCTTCAATATCACGCATAAACCCAAAAGTTCTAGCTCGGCTGATTTGGCGAATAAAAGACTCAGAAGAAAAATCCAACTGATAACGTTGTGAACTGTTATCAATAGCAGGATGATGAAAATCAATGGTAAAATCTAATCTAAATCCATTATAAGGTCTTATTTCGGCCCATTTATCACCATTTTCAACTCGAATAGTTTCCTTTACACACAAAAACTTCTTCAAGGCATTTTGTTCAGCAATACCTGCATCAAGCAATAAATAAACAAAAGGGCTTGCGCTACCGTCCATAATTGGAATTTCGGGAGCATTAACTTCAATAATGAGATTATCAATACCTAGCCCAGCTAAAGCAGCATTGATATGCTCAACTGTTGAAATGCGAACATTATCTTCGTTTACTAAACAGGTACAAAGCATGGTATCTCGCACTGATTTTGCATCCACTGGAAAATCAACATATGGATTCAAATCAGTACGACGATAAATAATACCTGTATTTTCTGGCGCAGGGCGTAATGTCAAAGTAACTTTCTTGCCAGTATGTAAACCAACACCAGTTGCTTGAATGGTTTTCTTTAATGTTCTTTGTTTCACTTTACACCTACTTTTTTGTTTGTTCCTATCGATTTTGACAATAAAAAATCAAATAAGTTCAATTCTAATTCGCTTGCTTACGGATGAAAGCTGGAATATCTAAAATTTTATGATCCTCAAGCGGAGAAGCTGTTGGTTCATTAGCAACCTTAGCTAATTTCTCTTCTTGTTGTCCTAATGTATTGCTGTGGCCAAACAAATCATTGTGTGACACGGGTGGTTTAACTATTTTAGCTTCTGGTCGTTTATCCATACCAATACCCGTTGCAACTACTGTTACTCGAATCTCATCAGACATATCTGGATCAAATGTTGTACCAACAACGACTGTTGCATTGTCAGAAGCGAACGCTTTAACTGTGCTACCTACTGTTTCAAACTCTTCTAAACCAATATCTAACCCCGCAGTTACATTTACTAATACACCACGAGCACCAGATAAATCAATATCTTCAAGTAATGGACTAGAAATTGCCATTTCTGCTGCCTCTTCGGCTCGGTTATCGCCACTAGCTCTACCAGAGCCCATCATAGCATATCCCATTTCAGACATCACTGTTCTTACATCAGCAAAGTCAACATTGATAAGACCTGGTTTAGTGATAAGTTCAGCAATACCTTGTACTGCACCTTTTAAAACGCCATTAGCTGCCGCAAAAGCATCAAGCAATTTAACTCCACGACCTAATACTTTTAATAATTTGTCATTTGGAATAGTGATCAGTGAATCGACATGTTTTGCTAATTCAGAAATACCCTGTTCAGCAAAAGCCATACGTTTTTTACCTTCAAAGCTAAAAGGTTTAGTAACAACAGCAACCGTTAAAATACCTAATTCTTTTGCTATCTCGGCAACGACTGGAGCTGCACCCGTTCCTGTGCCCCCGCCCATTCCAGCAGCGATAAAAACCATGTCAGCACCTTCAATTGCACTGCGGATGACCTCGCGATCTTCCTCTGCAGAATTTCTACCAACTTCTGGATTAGCGCCAGCACCAAGCCCTTTAGTAACATTAGTCCCAATCTGGATAGTTTGACCCACCTTAATTCTTTTTAATGCTTGCGCATCTGTATTTGCCGCAAAAAACTCAACACCTTCAATATGCTCTGCAATCATATGCTCGACAGCATTACCACCGCCACCACCGACACCAATAACTTTAATGACTGCTGCTGGCTCAGCATCTGCAACCATAGGCTCAAACATAACTTATCTCCAAATTTACGATCTGCGGACATTGTACAGATAATCATCTACAATGTCCACGAAGTTCTTGAAATATACTAGCTAAAATTCTTTTTTAAACCATCCGGTCAATCGTTTAGCTATCCCTTTTAATGATGATTTATTGCTATCTTTAGCATCATCATTTAATAAATCTTGTTTTCCATAATGTAATAACCCTATAGTTGTTGAACAATAAGGTTTTTGAACATAATCGGTTAATCCTGATATGTTTAATGGCTGACCAATACGCACTTGGTTTTTAAATACTTTTTCGGCGCATTCTACCATTCCTTTTATTTGAGATGCGCCACCAGTTAAAACAATACCTGCTGCTAATTGATATTTAATATTTTGTTTCTTAAGTTCTTCTTGTAATACAAGTAACTCTTTTTGTACCAACGCAAGAAGTTCTGAATAGCGTGGTTCAATTACATCGGTAAGCGTCTGTCGTTGCAATGAACGAGACGGCCTTCCCCCTACACTAGGGACATCAATAACCTCATCTTTACCCACTAACGAACCTACAGCACACCCATAACGAATCTTAATGTTTTCTGCATCCATAGGTGGTGCGCCAAACGCATATGCAATATCGCTGGTAACAACATTGCCAGCATAAGGGATTACAACAGAATGACGTAATGCACCATCAGTATAGACTGTCACATCCATTGTACCGCCACCGATGTCTATTACGCAAACACCTAATTCTTTTTCATCATCAGTTAAAACTGCATAGCTGGAAGCTAATCCAGAAAAAATAAGCTGATCTACTTTTAATCCGCAACGTTCAACTGCTTTCACAATATTTCTAGCCATATCATTATGACAAGTAATTAAGTGAACTTTGGCTTTCATCCTTACTCCAGATAAACCAACGGGATTTTTAATACCTTCTTGTAAATCAATAGAATATTCTTGTGCAATGACGTGTAAAATACGGTGTTCATCTAAAATTCTGACTGATTTTGCTGTATGAACAACATTATCTACGTCCTCTGCTGTGACTTCTTCGTCGGCTATTGGCACCATTCCTATTTCATTTTGGCACCGGATATGTTTACCAGAAAGGCTTAAATATACTGAGGATATTTGGCAATCAGCCATTAGTTCAGCTTGATCAACCGCTCGTTGGATTGATTTCACTACAGACTCAAGATCGTTTACACCACCTTTATCAACACCTTTTGATGGGCAGTGCCCCACACCAATGATATTGACAATACCATCAGGAAGAACTTCACCAACAAGAGCAAGCACTTTGGATGTGCCAACCTCTAATCCAACGACCAATTTTTTTTCTGTTGCTTTCATACTTCAGCCTTAATTTATTCCTTACAGCATTATTTTTTCTCTTTGTACTGAAATACCATTTTCGTAACGTAAATCAGCTACCGTTATTCTTTCATTTTCAGGCACTCTTGATTGAATTTCTGGAAATAATTTAATAAATTGTTGATATCTCTGTTCAATTTTTTCACTACCTAACAATAATTTTATTTCTTGATTTTCAAGGCAAAAACCAGATATACATTGTTTTATCATCAATTGCCATGCATTGCGTTCATCAGTTATAGCGAATTTAATATGTAATGCTAACTCATTATTAGCTAATTTTTTAGAAATATCTTCTAATTTCAAATAAATTTCTAACGCTGCTTTTGCCTTACCCTCTGGACCGTATAGCCTTGGTAATTGTAATTCGGCAATACGGTCAAGAGGTACACTAAATACATTACCATTTTTATCAAGTAAAAATAGATCATTCCAATAAAGTACAGGTTTATATTCTTCTACATAAATAATTAGCCTATCAGGCCATTGTTTTCGCACACTGGTTTGTTTAACCCATGGAAATCGCATGATTTCTTGTTGAATATCATTAACATCTTGTCCTATATAGGTATTAGGCAACCCTAATCCTAAAATCGCATTTCGAAGATCGTCCTCAGTTGTATAGGTGTGTTCCCCACTTAACGTTAATTGTGATAATACCATTTGCTCGGGATCATCCATCCAATTCTTAAAGCTTTGAATCACCCAAATGCTAATAAAAATAATCATAATAAAGAACAAAAAACCTAAAAATTGTTCTGTATTACGAAAGATAAGCAACCGCCTTTTATTTTTTTCTTCTCTTCTATGCGCTGCTTGCCGAACTTGTTTCATAAAATAAGGCCAATTAGAGAATTGCCAAATTTAAGATTTTGGCTACAAGTTCGTTAAATGACCAACCATGTTGTTTTGCCGCCATAGGTACCAAGCTGTGATCTGTCATTCCTGGCGCAGTGTTTACCTCAAGTAGGAATGGTTTTTGATTAGCATCAAACATGATATCAACTCTTCCCCAGCCCCTGCAACCAACCGCTTTATAAGCATCTAATGCTAATTTTTGAATTTCTTGCTCTTTGTCATTAGGTAAACCGCTTGGACAAAAATACTGGGTAGTGTCAGATAAATATTTGGCATCATAATCATAAAACTTGGTAGTAGGTTTTATGTGAATTGACGGTAAAACCTCTTCACCGACAATAGATACTGTAAATTCTGGACCAGCTAAAAATGACTCAACCATTACTGCACTATCATATTTAAAAGCGGCATCAATGGCTGATTTTAATTCAGATTCTTCATTAACACGAGCCATACCGACACTAGAACCCTCATGAATTGGTTTAACAAACAGTGGTAATCCAAGTTGTTTAACAATAGAGTCCGTATCAATTGATTGTGATTTTTCTACCATGATGTAATCAGCAACAGGTAAATTGAGCGATTTCCAGATCAATTTAGTTTTTAACTTATCCATGGTTAATGCTGATGACAAAACATCACTGCCCGTATAAGGAATATTTTGATAAGTCAAAATTGCTTGAGCAATACCATCTTCACCACCACGTCCATGAAGGATAACAAAAGCCTTTGTGTAACCCTCCGCTTTTAAATTAGTGATAGGGTGATATTTAGTATCAATAAGATGTGCATCAACACCATTTGCCAATAATCCTGCACATACAGCTTTACCTGACTTAAGCGATACTTCACGCTCAGAAGAGGTACCACCATATAATACAGCAACTTTATCAACCATTTTTATAAAGCCTCTTTTGAAGATAATTGAGTTTTAGCTAATTGGCGAGCAATACGACCAACACTACCAGCGCCTTGTGTAATTAATAAATCACCACCTTGTAATACTTCTTGCATAATTTCAGGCAACAAAGTTAAATCAGAGATATAAATGGGATCAACTTTACCTCGATTACGAATTGTTCGGCATAAAGAACGACTATCAGCCCCTGCAATGGGTTGCTCTCCAGCAGGATAGACATCTAACATCACAAGAGCATCAACTTGAGAAAGTACTTGCGCAAAATCATCAAATAAATCGCGAGTGCGCGTATATCGGTGTGGTTGAAATAACAACACAAGCCGTCGTTCAGGCCAACCATTTCTTGCCGCTTGGATTGTTGCATTAACCTCGCTTGGATGATGCCCATAATCATCAACCATCATAATATCCCCACCGTCGGCATGAGGAAAAACACCTAATAAATCAAAACGCCTACTGGTACCTGCAAATTTAGCTAATGCATTTATAATCGATTCATCATCAATGCCATCTTCAGTGGCAGCAATAATTGCAGCTACTGAGTTTAAGGCATTATGTTTACCTGGTGCATTTAACTCGATTTGTAAATTTGGCCGCTCTGGACGGCAAACAGTATAATAGCTTATGCCTTTTTCTTGGCGATAATCTTTAATAACAACATCAGCTTCTTCACTAAATCCATAAGTAATGACTTTTCGTCCTACAATCGGTAATAATTCACGATTAATCGGATCGTCATAACACATAATAGCTAAACCATAAAATGGCAGGTTTCGTAAAAACGAAATAAATGTTTGTTTAAGATTCTCAATACTGCCTTGGTAAGTATCCATATGGTCAGGTTCGATATTAGTTACAATAGATACCATTGGTTGCAAATGAAGAAATGAAGCATCACTTTCATCTGCTTCTGCAATAAAATAACGACTACTACCTAGCTTAGCATGTACTCCTGCTGCCTTAACTAAACCGCCATTAACAAAGGTTGGATCAAGTTTAGCTTCAGCATAAATAGTGGTAACCATTGCCGTTGTCGTGGTTTTACCGTGCGTGCCAGCAATAGCAATGCCGTATCGAAAACGCATCAATTCAGCTAACATTTCAGCGCGTTGAATGACTGGTATACGAGCCTCACGGGCAGCAACCACTTCAATGTTATCTTGCGAAATAGCCGAAGATATAACGACAACACTGGCGTTAATAACATTTTCAGCGGCATGACCAATAACGATCTTTGCTCCTAATATTTCTAGGTGTTGAGTCACAGCATTTTCAGCAATATCTGAACCGCTAATGTTGTACCCTTCATTAGCTAGAACTTCGGCAATTCCACCCATGCCCGCGCCACCAATACCCACAAAGTGAATATGTTTTACTCGTTTCATTTCAGGAATAATTGCTCTTAACTCTGCTAATTCCCTTGTATTCACTATTGAACTCCTAATTATTTTTTCATTGCATAGTGCACAGCGTCATATCATCATTGAACATTTTTATATCTGTTATTTCTAGTTCAAACAATTTATTGACTCAAACATACGCCTAACTTGAAACTTTTTAAAAGAATTATTACATAAATTCATATTATAAGTTTATTATTTTATCACTGAATTAAGGGTTTGCGCCACTTTTTCAGTGGAATTTACAATAGATAAACTTTTAGCTTTAATCGCCATTTCAATTAGTTTGTCGCGATTCAGATTTAGTAATAGTTTTGATAAGGATTCAACGCTAAAATCTGGTTGTTCTATGATGTTAGCTGCGCCTATATCTGCTAATGATTTTGCATTCCAAAATTGTTGGCGATCTTTATGCATAAACGGAACAAAAATAGCACCGATACCAACAATTTCAATTTCACTAACGGTTAATGCGCCACTCCGACAAATTACAAGATCTGCCCAATTATATGCCTCAGCAACATCAGAGATAAATTCAGTCACTTTGTTATTTTTCATATTACAATCTTGATAAGATTCAGTGACTGAATTTAACATTCCTTTACCAGTTTGGTGCCATATTACATATTTATCTGATAATTTTGTTATCGCTTGAGGCACTATATCATTAATAACTTTTGCGCCTTGGCTTCCCCCCATGACCAATATTCTAATTGGTCCATGGCGATCTTTGAATCTTTCTTCAGGCCTTGCAATAGTTAAAAGTTCACTACGCACAGGATTGCCAACAACTTCAGCATTAGGGAAAGCTGTTGGGAATGCTTGCAAAACTTTAGTTGCAATTTTAGCCAGCCACTTGTTGGTTAAACCCGCTATACCATTTTGTTCATGTAAAACAATAGGGATGCCAAGTGTTTTTGCTGCTATTCCTCCAGGACCTGAAACATATCCTCCCATTCCAAGAACTACATCGGGGCGATAGTTTTTTAAAATTTTCCGCGCCTGTAAAACAGCTTTTAAAATTTTATAAGGTGCTTTTAACAATGTGATAATACCTTTTCCGCGTAGCCCTGATATTTCGATAAAATCAATATCAATACCATTTTCAGGAACTAGGTGTGCTTCCATTCTATCGGCGGTGCCTAACCATCTTACTTGCCAGCCTTGCTTCATTAAATAATGCGCAACAGCAATACCGGGAAAAACATGCCCACCAGTTCCCCCTGCCATAACTAATAATTTTTTCATTATTTTATTAACCTTATTCTTGCTTGCGCTTGTTGTTGTCTAAATTCAAAATCTATCCTAAGTAATATTGCAACTGCAATACTCATCACAATAAGGCTTGAACCACCATAACTAATAAATGGTAATGTTAATCCTTTAGTTGGTAACATACCCGATGTAACACCAACATTAACAAATGTTTGGAATCCAAACCAGATACCTATTTCACAGGCTAAATAGCCTGAAAATAATGATCCATCATTAAGCGCACGATAACCAATTGCAAGTGCTTTAAATGTCAAAAAGAAAAGCAATGACAACAAAGCAACTACGCCTATATATCCATACTCTTCTGAAATGATTGAAAAAATAAAATCAGTATGGCATTCAGGTAAATAGCCTAATTTTAAGATAGAATTTCCCATACCTTGTCCAGTAATGCCGCCATTACCTATTGCCATTAATGAAGCAACTAATTGATAGCCTGAACCCGTTGCATCTTGCCAAGGGTCAAGAAAAGTTAATAACCGTGTTAAACGGTAAGACTCATATAAGATCAAACAAATCACTGTACCAACACCCGTTAGTAAAATAGCGATAAATTGCCACAGTTGGGCTCCAGCAATAAATAAGATACCAATAGTCACCATAAATAAAACAATAACAGTACCTAGATCGGGTTGTTTAAGTAATAATACCGAGAGTATTGCCATAACAACCATGGGTTTAAAAAAGCCCCAAAAGCCACTTTGTACCTCGTCGGATTTACGTGATAAATAACCTGCTAAAAATAAAAATAGTGCTAATTTTGAAAGCTCGGCTGGTTGAAAATTGAATACACCTAAAGGTATCCAGCGAGACGCACCATTAATCGAAGAACCAATGCCTAGCACAACAATCAACATAATAATAGCAATAATTAGTAATATTGACCCAAACTGTTGCCAACGTTGCATTGGAATATATAATGTAATAAACATTAAAAATAACGATAATCCTAACTGAATAAGCTCTCGTTGTGTATAAAAGAACGGATTACTTTCATTAAATGACATTGAAGACGATGTCACCATGATCAAACCAAATATCATTAAACCAAGCACAGTCCAAAGTAATTGATTATCAAATGGTATATGTGGATTCACTTGTTTTTTTAGCCCAAAAAATGTCATTTTTCATTTCCTTGAGCATATTGTGCAGCAAGTTGTGCAAATCGCTTTCCGCGTTCAATATAATTTTTAAACTGATCTAAACTTGCACAAGCAGGGGAAAGTAAAACCACATCGTTGGGCTCCACTTTTTGAGCAATAATTTTTACAGATTCCGCCATGGTTTCGGTGATTGTTGTTATATTGGCAGCTAGTTTACCTAGTAAATAGCGATCTCGCCCAAAGCAGAAAACCTCCAGGTTTCTATTTTGTAAATAAGGAATAAGTGGCGAAAAATCAGCTGATTTTCCATCGCCACCTAGTAATAAAAATAATTTTCCTTTGCAAACAATACTGTTTAAAGCAGCTGCAGTGCTACCTACATTAGTTGCTTTAGAGTCATTAATCCATTTCACTCCATTTTTTTCCAGCACTAACTCAAAACGGTGAGGTAATCCATGGAATGATGCGATTGTTGCTATGCTTGATTTTCGTGGAATCTTTAATTTATCGGCTATTGCTAAAGCTGCCAGCGCATTAAGATAATTATGGCACCCAGTTAATTTCATGGTTTTTGTTGCTAATACGTCCTGCTCTTGTGCTATAAGATGCTCACAGTGTTGATCTAAATGATAATCGCCTTTAGTCACACCAAATGAAACACAATTACTTTGTTTATTTGTTGGAGTAGTTAGCTCATCATCATAATTAATCACACAATATTTAGCGTTATGGTAAATACGTTGCTTCGCCTCGACATATTGCATTAGACCAAAAGGATAGCGATCCATATGGTCTTGTGAAATATTTAAAATTGTTGCAACGGTAGCTTGTAAACTATAAGTTGTTTCTAGTTGAAAACTTGATAGTTCAAGAACATATACAGCGTAATCTTGGTTCAATAACGATAATGCAGGTTGTCCAATATTTCCCCCAACAGCAACTTTAGTGCCTGTTGATGCAATGATTTCACCAACTAATGTTGTTACAGTTGTTTTACCATTTGCTCCAGTGATTGCCACGATCTGTTTATTATTTTGTTGATTTATTTCGCGACAAAATAGCTCTATATCCCCAATAATTTCAATTCCTTTTTTAGCTGCTAGTTGTAGTTCAGGTGTAGCTAAAGCAACGCCTGGGCTTGCAATTATTAAATCAGCATCTAGCAACCAATCAATATTTAATTCACCTAAATGATAAACAACGCGTTTGTCTAGTTGCTCTAAGCCTGATGGGGATAAACGAGTATCGATAACTTTAGGTATAACATTTTGAGCAAGAAAATAGTTAATACATGAAAGACCTGTGATACCTAAACCAACAATAACGACTTTTTTGCCTTGATAGCTAACCATAATTCAATCCTAGTATTGTTTATTAACGTAACTTCAAAGTTAATAAACCTATTACAACTAACATTAATGAAATTATCCAAAAACGTACAATAACACGCGGTTCTGGCCAACCTTTTAATTCATAGTGATGATGAATGGGTGCCATACGGAAAACTCTTTTACCACGTAATTTAAACGATCCAACTTGCAAAATAACGGAGAGCGTTTCGATAACAAAGATCCCTCCCATAATGAGTAATAAAAATTCTTGTCGTAATAACACAGCAATAATACCAAACACCCCGCCTAAAGCTAGAGAGCCAACGTCGCCCATAAAAACCATTGCAGGATATGTGTTAAACCATAAAAAACCAAGTCCCGCGCCAATAATTGCCATGCAGACAATCATCAATTCACCACTAAATTTAATATAAGGGATATTTAAATAGGCGGCAAAATTGACATTGCCAGTAGCCCAAGCGACAAGGGTAAAACCAGCTGCAACAAAAACAGTTGGCATAATGGCGAGTCCATCAAGTCCATCCGTTAAATTAACGGCATTACCTGCACCGACAATAACAACATAAGTTAACAAGATAAACCATAAACCCAATTGAGGCATCACCTCTTTAAAAAATGGCACAACAAGTACTGTTGCTGCGCTATCTTTTCCATAAACGTAAAGACCAAAAGCGACAATTAACGCAATGACTGATTGCCAAAAGTATTTCCATCTAGCAATAAGACCAGCACTATTTTTACGAATGACTTTTAAATAATCATCAGTAAAACCAATAATGCCATAACCCATTAACACAAATAAGGTAATCCATATATAAGGATTACGAAGATCTGCCCATAACAACACCGATAATAAAATGGAGGCTAAAATAAGCGTTCCCCCCATAGTTGGCGTTCCTTTTTTACTTAAATGGGATTCAGGTCCATCATTACGAATCACCTGTCCTATCTGTAGTTTTTGCAACCAATCAATAACTTTTTGTCCCATAAATAATGAAATAGCTAGCGAGGTTAATAGACCTAAAATGGCTCTTACTGTTAAATAAGAGATAACATTAAAAAAGGTAAAATGTTTAACTAAATATTCTGATATCCACACAAACATAATTTTAATCCTGATTCATTTTTAGCTTTTCAATTTGAATTTTTTCAATAATTTCTTCCATTTTGGCACTACGCGATCCCTTAACCAGCATAGTTAAAGTTGGATATTGACGTAATAACATTAATAGATAATTTACTGCATCTTGTTTATTATTAAAATGGTGACCTACACCACTATATTGGCTAATAAATTGACTTAATTTGCCAACACTTACGACACAATCAAGTTTTTCATCATGAGCAAGTTCACCTATTTGCCGATGATATTTTTCTGCTTCGCATCCTAATTCCCCCATATCACCAACCACTAAAATTCGATACCCAGGCTGCTTTGCCAAAACTTTAACTGCCGCAGACATTGAACCAACATTGGCATTATAAGTATCATCCCAAATTAATTGGGTTTGATTTAGCTTGATTGGAAATAACCGGCCTTTTACTGGTTTTAAGGTGGCTAAACCTTGCTGAATCTGGTTGAACGTTGCGCCAACAGAGATCGCCAAAGCGGAGGCTGCAATCGCATTTGAAATATTATGTTGCCCAATTAGTGGTAACTTAATTTCACATTCGCTTTTAGGAGTATGTAATATAAAAGTAGTGTTTTGAGCATATGTAATATTGCTGGCATAAAAATCAGCTGATGGGTTAGCCAATGAGAAAGTCCAAATTGTTTTATTTATCAGTTGAGTAAACCATTTATCCGAATAACTATCTAAATTAATAATAGCGATGCCATCTTTGGGCAAGCCTTGAAAGATTTCACCCTTAGCTTTTGCTACACCTTCAAGCGAGCCAAATCCCTCAATATGAGCTTCAGCAATATTATTAATTAAAGCACTTTGTGGCTTAACAATATTTGTAGTATAAGCAATTTCGCCAATATGGTTAGCACCTAATTCTATTACAGCAAAATTGTCTTGGGGAGTTAATCGAAATAAGGTAAGTGGAACACCAATATCATTATTAAAATTCCCTTGAGTATAAAGTGTTTGGCCACAATTGCCTAAAATTGCAGCTGTCATCTCTTTAACAGAAGTTTTGCCAGAAGAACCTGTTAATGCGACAATTTTTGCTTGACTTTGTTGGCGAATAAATGAAGCAATTTTACCTAACGCTTGGCGTGTATCATCAACGACAATTTGCGGTATTAGACAATCGAGTTTACGATTGACAACCACAGCAATAGCACCATTTTGAATGGCTTGTTGGGCAAATTGATGCCCATCAAAACTATCACCTACTAAGGCGATAAACAATGATTTTTCAGTTAGTTTTCGTGAATCAGTGCAAATAGTATCAATCATAATACTTTCGTTTTGGATATGATAAAATTTACCATCCACAATTTTTTTTAATTGTTCGATTTTTAATGGGATCATGATTGACTTTCAACTCCTAAAAGTCTTTTGACTGTTTCTTGATCTGAGTAATGATATTTAGTTTTATCCACAATTTGATAATCTTCATGCCCTTTTCCAGCAATCAATATCACATCATTAATATTTGCTTGAGCAAGCGTTTGGGTTATCGCTTGTACTCTGTCAGTAACAACTTGTACATTTTTTTTACTTACTAAGCCTTGCTCAATGTCATGAATAATTTTCATCTCGTTTTCTGTTCGTGGATTGTCATTTGTCAGAACAATCTTATCGGCAAATTGTTCTGCTATTTTAGCCATTAAAGGTCTTTTACCCGTATCCCTATCTCCACCACAGCCAAAAATCACCCATAAAGAACCTTTACAATGTATTCGGCTTGCTTGTAAGGCTTTTTGTAATGCGTCTGGAGTATGCGCATAGTCAACAATAACCGTTGGACTATTTTTTACGTGTAACACCTCCATTCGCCCACAAATGGGGTTCAAAAAAGCGGCCATATTAACTACAGCAAAAAATGGAAAATTCAATGTTAAAAGTGTAGCTATCGCTAATAACAAATTAGAAACGTTAAACTCACCTAGTAGCCGACTATTAATAATGGCGTTCCCCCAACTTGACTCCATATAAATTTTGGCGCCTTTGTCGTGATAATCAATCATAGAAACGCCAACATAAGGTATATTTAATGCTTTCAATTGCCGTAATGATTTCGGTTGGCATGAGACAGCTGTCACTTGCGTAAGCTTTTCAATCCATCTTTTTCCATATTTATCATCATAATTAATAATTGATTTGCCAGCGGTTAAAACTTGTTTTTCTTTTTCATCAGGACTAAATAGCGACCATTTTGCTTTGGCGTACTTCCCCATGGTTTTATGGTAATCGAGATGATCGCGACTTAGGTTGGTAAATACGGTGGCAGCACAATTTAGTCCTTTAACACGATCCATTGCAAGCCCATGAGAAGAAATCTCCATGGCTACAATTTTCACCTGTTTTTTTACAAAATTAGCTAATAATGTTTGTATATCTATTGCAGATGCCGTCGTATTGATAGATGGTTCAAGTTGATTATAAATGCCATTACCAATAGTCCCCATTATTGCTGTTTTCTCATTCAATAATGTTGTACATTGAGCAATAAGCTGGCTAACGGTTGTTTTTCCATTCGTTCCTGTCACACCAATAACGGATAATTTTTTTGAAGGGGTATGGTAAAAATCATTAGCAATTAATGATAAACGTTGTGAAAGTTGAAAAACACTTATTTGTGGAATGACAGATTTATTGTTTTGCTTAAGATAATCAATTTTTAAGTCATTTGATTTTCTTTTTGTTTCGATCAAGACAACAGCAGCACCAGCAGCAATAGCTTGTTGAATAAATGCTCGACCGTCAACGGCATGCCCTTTGATAGCAACAAATACATCATTTTTCTTCACTTTACGGCTATCAATACACAAATGATTAAGTGAAAAATTGTCTAATTTTAGATTTCGACTTCCACCTCCACCTAATAGCTCAAATAATGTATAAAAAGAACTTGTAGTCATTATTTTCCACCTATCAATAAATAATCATTTGGCCATCAATTTGGCGATCTGGTTTTACATTCATTGTTCTAAGAACACCTCCCATAATGCGGCTAAAAACAGGGGCAGAGACTGAGCCACCATAATACTGACCAGCTTTAGGATTATCAATAACAACCACAAGAGAATATTTTGGTCCTGTTGCTGGGGCAATACCTGCTGTATAAGCCAGATATTGATTAACATACCGGCCACCAGATAATTTTTTTGCAGTTCCTGTTTTAACCGCAACACTGTAACCAGGGACGGATGCCTTCGTACCGCCACCAGTAACCGCCACAGCTTCCATTAATTGAACAACTGTTTTTGCATCTTTTTCAGAAACAACACGTTTACCTTTAACAGGTTCGGTGGCCTTTAAAATTGTTACTGGTCGATAAATACCATAACTACCGATAGTCGCATAAGCCCTAGCTAACTGTAATGGTGTAACTCTTAGCCCATACCCAAACGCAAATGTAGCTCGTTCAATATCAGCCCATTTTCTTGTTCTATCCGCTGCAATTGAACCACTGACTTCGCCACCTAAACCTAATTCTGTTGGCTGGCCTAACCCAAAACGACTATAGAATTCTACAAGATCACCTTGCTGCATTTGTAAGGCAAGTTTACTTACGCCAACATTACTGGATTTTTCTAATATACCAGCCAAATTTAGTGATTTTTGATATGACACATCTTTAATTTCATAGCGATTGACATAAAATGGTCTTGTGTCAATAATCGTATTTAAATTGGCAATTTTCTTTTCTAAAGCAGCCATTACTACTAAAGGTTTAACAGTCGAGCCTGGTTCAAACGCATCTGTAACAGCTCTATTTCTCAATAAATTATAATCAAGCGATGAACGATTATTCGGGTTATAAGATGGGCTGGTTGCCATTGCTAAAATCTCGCCAGTGTGCACATCAACTAATACTGCTGTTCCACTGTCTGCTTTGTTAAATTCAACAGCTTGGCTAAGCTCGGTATAGACCAACGATTGTAAACGCTCGTCTATGCTGAGTGTTAAGTCTGCAGCTGTTTCACTTTCTGTTCGTTCTAATTCTTCAATAACACGACCGACTCGATCTCGCCTTACAATTCTTTGCCCTGATTCACCAATTAACCACTTATTAAAGCTTTTTTCAATGCCTTCAGAACCCTTTTCAGCGCCATTTTCATCAATGTCTGTTAAACCAATTAGTTGAGCTATATTTTCTGCCGCAGGATAATAACGTTTGGATGTTTTGGCAAATGATATCCCTGGTAATTTTAGCTTTTTTAAATAATCAGATATAGTTGGTGTTACTTGTCTAGATAAATAAACAAATCGCATTGATGCATTACCTAGTTTTTGCTCTAGTGTCGACATTGGAATATTCAACGTTTTAGCTAAACCTTGCCACCTGATATCATCTGCTTTAACTCCGCCTTTTTGTACAACGATTTTAGGATCTGCCCATACATCAAACATTGGCACACTTACAGCTAATGCTCGGCCATGACGGTCAGTTATCATTGCTCTTGGCGCATCCATTTCTTGATGACGTATCGAGCGTTTATTACCTTCAGCAATGAGTTTGTCTGGCTCAATAATTTGTAATAATGCCATTCGAACAATAAGACTAATAATCGCAAAAATAATAAGAGTATATACAATATAAAAACGGCTTGGAGTAAAAAATTGCTTTTTACTATTCAACTTATTTGTTTTTGTTGCCTTTTTAGTTTTATCTTTTTTATGTTTAGTAACAGGCTTCATTATTTACTCTTTATCACAATAACTGTTTCATTTTGTGGTGTTACATAAGACATACCTAATTGAATCTTAGCTTTCTCTTCAATACGCTTGGGCTCTGCAAGTACATTTTCTTCAATAATCAGGTTCCGCCATTCACTTTCTAATACATCTTGTTCTAATAAAAGTTGCTCACGCTCAAATAGCTGTTTACGAACCTGTTGCGTTGTTATTAATACAGCACCAGCAGAGATAATAATCATTACAAGTAATAATAATGAAATTTTTTGATGGACAAACAAATCGCCAATAATTAAGCCAAATAAGCTTTTATTTGGCTTTTTTTGAATATCTTTATCAATATAGATGTTATCTCGAAAAGCATCATTGAGTTGGTGGCTATTCATGTTTCCTTTCTGCTACCCTTAATATTGCGCTTCGAGAGCGCGGGTTATTATTAATTTCAATTGTATTCGGTTTAATTTTACCGAGTGATTTTAATCTAGCACCGCCATATTGTTTAATTTGTTGTTCTGTTAATGGTAACCGAGCGGGTAAATCTGGGCCTTTACTCTGTTTGCTAATAAATTGCTTTACAATTCTATCTTCTAAAGAATGAAAGCTAATAACCGCAAGCCTGCCGTGATTGGCAAGAACCGACAAACTGCTATTTAATGCTTGCTCAACTTCTTCTAGCTCACTATTAATATAAATACGTATAGCTTGAAAACTGCGTGTAGCGGGATGCTTATTTTTATCTTTTTTGGGTGTCGCTTTTTCAATTAACTTAGCCAATTCCAGAGTACGAGTAATGGGTGAAATCTTATTTTGCTCGACGATCGCATGTGCAATACGTTTGGCAAATTTTTCTTCACCAAATGTTTTTAACACCCATGCAATATCGTTTTCATCACTGTTTAGTAACCATTCACTTGCAGTTAAACCTTTTTGGTTATTCATTCGCATATCTAAAGGTCCATCACGCATAAAAGAGAATCCTCTTTCAGGATCATCAAGTTGTGGTGATGAAACACCAAGGTCTAACAAAATACCGTCAATTTTACCTAATAATGCTAACTGATTAATATACTCATATATATTTGAAAATTCACCACGAATAAAAGTAAATCTAGGATCAATTATTTCTAAAGCAGTTTCTTCAGCACGTTCATCACGATCGATAGCAATCAATCGTCCTTGTGCACCAAGTTGTTCAAGTATTAAGCGAGAGTGCCCACCTCGCCCAAATGTACCATCAACATAAATGCCATCTTTTTTTATATTTAATGCTTGTACAGCTTCGTTTAATAAAACCGTTGTATGTTGATAATCCATCAATCTTTTGCTCTTATTAAATAGTTAAAATTTTCAAATTATCTGACAAGTTTTCAATATCTGTTGATAATGCAGTAATATCATCACGAATTTGTTGATACCAAATTGTCTCATCCCAGATCTCGAATTTATTCGATTGACCAACAAGCATTGTATTTCTTTCCAATTTTGCATAAGCCCGTAGTGTAGATGACAATAAAATTCGCCCCGAATTATCCATCATGCATTCAGTTGCATAACCCAATAACAATCGTTTAATTCTACGTTCAGCTTCAACTATTGTTGATAATGTAGCAAGTTGCTGTTCGATCGTTTGCCATTCAGACATTGAATAAAGCGTCAAACAAGGGTGGTATAAGCCAATGGTGCAAACCATGCTTTTAGATAAAGATTCACGGTAGCGAGTAGGAATAGCTAACCGCCCTTTATTATCTAAATTGATTGAAATTGCACCGCTAAACATAAAAGCACCATTATCTATAAATCTTAGCTAATTTTTAATTAATAAAATCAATAAGCTAATAAAGTACCTCTTTTTTACCACTTAACCCCACTTTTTACCACAAAAGTCCGCAAAATAATAGATATTTGATTAATTAATTTATACTAAAAAGGCATAGTGAAAAGATTTGCCGGAGGTATAAACCGGCAAATAAAAACGAAGAAATTTTAAGATGCAGCCCAAAAAGCAGTGACATTAACTTTATCTTGTTGCAAGATAGCACGAATCGGCATTTGGTTAACATCATTACCTTTTTCAGCTTGTTCTAACACATGCATTTTGCTTTCTCCTACTAAATGCAAGTATATGTTTTTACTATTTAAAATAGTTGGCAGTGTTAATGTTATACGATCAAGTGGCGCGGTTAATGGTGTCATACCCACAACTTTTCGACCGGATTTCATATCTAAACCCGTTGCCAAATTAGCTGCACCAGGAAATAATGAAGCAGTGTGTCCATCTTCTCCCATGCCTAAAATTATTACATCAAATGGCATTGGAATTTTATCTAGCATCTTTTCAGTAATTTCTGCTCCATTAAATGGATTATCACAATTATTCTTCAAGCCAACAAAATTAGCCACTTTTGCATTGTTTTGTAATAAATGAGCTATTACAAGCTTTTCGTTACTGGCATCATCAGTATTATCCACCCATCTATCATCAACTAACGTAATAAAAACTCGGCTCCACTCCATATCTTGTTGGCTGAGTAAAGCAAAAAGTGGAATTGGTGTTTTACCCCCTGAAACAGCAATGGAAGCATGGCCTTTTTGTTCAATCGCCTGTTTTAACTTGTTGACTATATGTGAGGTTAAATCTTCAATCAATAACTGATTATTCTCATATTTATTTAACGTAAACATATTTTATTTTCCTTTATTAGAATTCGTGCCATGAATGCCCATCTTTAGTAATCAATGCAACTGATGCTACAGGTCCCCAAGTTCCGGCTTGGTAAGTTTTTGGCTGTTCATTGTCTAACTCCCACGCTCTAACAATTGAATCGACCCATTTCCATGCTGCCTCAACTTCATCACGATGAACAAATAATGCTTGGCGACCACGCATAACTTCAAGTAGTAAACGCTCATAGGCATCAGCACTTTGTTGATGAAAAGTTTCGCTAAAACTTAAATCAAGTTTAGTCGTTTGCAAATTGTGAGTGCTATCTAAACCTGGTACTTTATTTAGAATCTCAATATCCATACCTTCATCAGGTTGTAGACGAATAGTCAATTTATTTTGTGGTAATTCTGGATAAGATTCGCTAAAAAGGTTAAGCGGTAACGGTTTGAAATAGACAACAACTTCAGAACATTTACTTGGTAAGCGTTTGCCTGTGCGTAAATAAAAAGGAACACCTGCCCAACGCCAGTTATCAATGTCAACGCGAATGGCAACAAATGTCTCGGTATTGCTTTTTTGATTTGCGCCATCTTCTTCTAAATAACCTGGGACATTAACGCCATTAACAAAGCCTGCTGTATATTGACCCCGAACTACTTTTTCACGGATATTTGTTTTATCAATTGGTCTAAGCGCATTAAGTACGGCTATTTTTTCATTACGTAGACTATCATCTTCAAGATTTGCTGATGGTGACATTGCAATCATAGTTAAGATTTGTAATAAATGATTTTGTACCATGTCGCGCATTTGCCCTGCTTTGTCAAAATATCCCCAGCGGCCTTCAATACCAACTTGTTCAGCCACAGTAATTTCGACATGATCAATAGAATTACGATCCCAAAATGACGCAAACACCGTATTTGCAAAGCGTAAAGCTAATAGGTTTAATACAGATTCCTTACCTAAGTAGTGATCAATACGATAAACTTGCGATTCATTAAAGAATTTAGCCACTGAATCATTAATTTCGCGAGATGATTTTAGATCGGTTCCAAGCGGTTTTTCCATTACAATTCTATTTTGTAATTGGTTTAATCCCGCAGCAGCTAAGCCTTGGCAAATAGTACCAAAAGCCCCTGGATGCATTGCAAAATAAAAAATAGCAGGGTTGTTTGAATCAAGTTTATTTTTCAGTGTTTCAAATCCAGTGCGATCATTAACATCTAGTTTATGAAAGTTTAATCGTTGGCTGAATCGTTGCCAAATACTATCGTCTAATGGCTCTGGCATAAATGAGGTTAGGGCATCTTTTGCTACCTCACAATAAGCAGCGTGATCCCAATCAGCACGTCCTACACCTAAAATCTTGGTTTGTTCAGGTAGTTTTCCATATTTTTCTAATTGGTATAAAGACGGTAGTAATTTACGTCTTGTCAAATCCCCTTTAGCACCAAAAATAACTAAATCGCAAGCTGGGATATCAGACATGGTTCTCTCCTACGATGATATAATGTAATCATTCTATTATGTTGGGTAGTCAGTGTACAGGATAAATCATAACAATAGGCATTAGCCTTTATTGATTCGAAAACAAAAAGGTCACCATCACGGTGACCCTTTGTTTAAAACAAGTAATTGGATAATTTTCCAATCAATAAATTATGCGCGAACAAAATCCATATGAACTAATTTTGGTTTAAACGCATGACGTTGTACTGCTTGTACTTTTACTTTAGTTGCTTTTCCGTCAACTTCAATAGTCAATACCTCAGAATAAAATTCTGGTTTTTCTTGCATATTAAAAATTTGGTTGTGATCAAGTACCACAGAGATTGCAGGTTCAGTACCGCCATAAATAATGGCTGGGAATTTACCAGCGTGACGCAGGCGGCGGCTCGCACCCTTACCATGCTCTTTTCTAACTTCAGCTTTAAATGTAAACATATTTATTTCTCTTAATGATTTAAAATAAAACCAATTACAGGCGACCCAGTAGTTGGCTATCAAACTTGCACTTTAATAAAGTGCACAAGATTATAGAGTGTTATCCCAATAAACGCAATCAAATAATCATATTACAATCGAGCAAAACATTGATTGTGCTTATAGTGTATAGTGTGAATTTTTAAATCAATTCTATTTTAAAACCATAAGTCGATTTTTTATTTGGTGATAATTTCAATGGCGTTGTAATGCAACCAGATTCGACACAAACCATAGATTTATATTCGTCATCACCAAAGTCACTCATTGTTTTAGCTTTATTTACCCATGGATTCCATGTTACTACATCACTTACATTAGTATTAGTTAATCGAACTGTTCGAATGCCATTTGTGATAGTTATTTGGTCACTAGCATTAGTATAAATACGATCAACCTCTTGGTTAAAAGTCAATTGCCCTATTTTTGCAGGTTTATTTTCAACGGCTAATCGATCTTGATAGGTTTCACCTAGTCCTTTGACAACAACGTCTTCAATATTATTGATACCAAAATAAGTATGTAGTGCGCTAGTTACATCAAAATCACCAGAACAACTTAAAACAACTTCACAGGTCTTACCTAAATGAAGGTTTAATGATACAGTGAAAGGTTTGTTGCAATAAGGCGCTGTCTGTTGATTATTGACGAGAGATAGAATGAGATCGACACCATGCTCATCTTCAGTGCAAGAGTCTAAATTCCATTCAACAATACGAGCAAAACCGTGAGACGGCGTTCCTGATTGACCGAACCAAGGCCAGCAAACAGGTACACCACCGCGAATAGCCACGCCTTTTTTAAAGTTTGTTTTGTTGCTCAACCAAATAACAGGAGTTTGCTCATTAATTGGTTGCCAAAATAACAAGTGTGCACCTTGTAATGTCACCGCTGCACAACAAGTTTTATGGTTAATCACCAAAGTAGGGAGTTCGCCATAAGTTAATTGCTTAACCGATGAGCTTAGCGAGACCCCTGATAAGCTATTTTCTAAAATATCTTTATAAATATTCATACTTACTCCTAAATAACAAATTTTAACAATAGTTAATATCGAAAATTATTAATAATTGTACGCTTTTTAAGTTAATAATAAAAATACAATAGATGCCAAAAGCTTTTTTTACTTTTTTGAAGTAAAATGCCACACTATAAAAAATAGAACAACATACTGGTTATTGTTGTCAAAAAGTTTCAGGAAAGACAGCGTTTATGTATAAAATTCCAATGAGTTTGTATATTCATATGCCATGGTGCGTACAAAAATGCCCTTATTGTGATTTTAATTCGCATACGATAAAAAAAGCCCCCAATTATGAAGCTTATATAGAACATTTAATTAAAGATTTACAACATGATGCTGTTTTGTGCTCAAACCGCTTAATTCATTCGATCTTTATTGGTGGTGGCACTCCAAGTCTGTTTTCTGCTGAACTCATTGATAAATTATTATCAAATATAAATAAGA
>NZ_LZGZ01000130.1:0-1049 GCF_001690515.1 Gilliamella sp. Fer4-1
CGTTTGGTTTGAAACAAATCAAGCAAACACGATTTATGCTGGCAAAGAACACTATATTAATGAGGTTGGAAAGTATCCTGCTATTCGAGGATTTGGCAATCTTGTTAACTTATCTCTTGCATTAAGCCAAAATGTACAATTAAGAAATTTACTCGATAAATTTATTGCTAATCCTATAACAACTGACATTCTACAGATTATTGACGATATTATTTTTACTTGGGCTAATGTAACTCAGGTTGACCCGAATAGTCGAGGTAATATAGATGCTAGAAAGTTAACCGTATTGGAAATCATTACGGGGGAAAAATATACTAATGTTTATTATGGAGATAATGCTCCTCCAGCAGGTACAATTGCTGCTAATTTATTAATGGGAGAATATAATAAATTCAAACATTATGTTACAGCTAACCTTTTAGCACAAACAGAATTTAAAGATGCATTTAAATTATTAAAAATAGATATTAATAATGGAAATGTTGTGATTGATTTTTCAGGGTTAGAGCATCATCTTAATCAGATAACTGATCCGACAAAAAAACTTTTACTGAAAGAAATTATTGATGGTTATTTGACATACAGTAGTTCTAATGAATATTATCAGTCGATTAAAAATAGTTTGGGTGAAAATACATTAACGGGTAATAACTTTTATGTATTTGGTCGATCTGGTCATGAATTAATTAGCGACTCATCAGGGATTGATAAGCTATTATTTATGAATAATATTAGTGCTGAAGATATTATTTTTTCACGTCAAGGTACTGATATAATTGCAACATTAATTGGAGGCAACAGTAGTATAACCTTTAAGAATATCTTTTCTGATGCAACGTCAGCAAGAGCAAGCATTAATACAAATAATGTTATTGAAGAGTTCATTTTTGCGGATGGTACAAAATTAACGTGGGATGAAGTATTAAATAACCATCTATATATGATTGGCACAGATAAAGATGATATCATTTTAGGAAGTAAAGGTAATGATATCTTATCGGGTGGTAAAGGGAATGACCTTTTATCAGGCGGAGCAGGAAACGATACTT
>NZ_LZGZ01000131.1:0-2693 GCF_001690515.1 Gilliamella sp. Fer4-1
ACTAATCCATTTCGTGTTGTAAAATAGCTATTTTATTTGTTATTACGCCCATGCACATATTAGTAAATGGGCGACATAATATTAATTAGTGTAAAAATATCACTACATTTAACTAAATTGATTCTACTACTTTTGATAAAGGTTAGCTTGTTTTTTTATGTATACTTATGTAACTACGCCTTAAAATAGTGCATATAAAAATAGAAAATTCTCTATAATAAAATGAATAGAATTCAATTATGAAAAAATTTCCCATCACAAAATCATATCTATTATAAAAAAGCTGTGTGAATACCCCAAGCTTAGTACACAACTCACGTAGAAAATCATGCTGCTTGTTTTAGTGTTTTATACTCAATCGGTGTCATGTTATTTAACGCCTCATGCGGTCTTTCGGTGTTATAAATGGTTAGCCATTCTTCGGTTACCTTTCTTGCTTGTTCTAGATTATTAAATAGATATAAATCAAGTACCTCAGTGCGATAGGTACGGTTAAATCGTTCAATATAGCCATTTTGATAAGGGCTACCAGGCTGGATATAATCAATGGTTATATCATGTGATTTAGCCCAATTTATAAAGGTTTTTCCTGTAAATTCTGGCCCATTATCGACCCGTATTTTTAATGGATACCCATGATATTCGGCCAGTTTATCCAAATAACGAGTCACTCTACCTGCGGGTAAGCTTACTGCAATATCAATACCTAACGCCTCACGATAAAGTCATCGATGACATTGAATGTCCTAAAGCGACGTTGATTACGACTACTGTCACTCATAAAATCCATTGACCAACATTCACCTTGTTTATTGGGAGCCAATAACTTTTCTGGCTCCCGAGGTGGAATTCGTTGTTTTCGTTTTGTTTTAAGATTCAGTTTTAACTCACAATACACCCGATAAACACGTTTATGATTCCAACGATATCCCTGTTTTCTGATTCGATTAAAACACTTAGGAAAGCCCCAACGTAAATGCCGGTCTGTGATAGCATTCAACACCGAAACAATCACCGAATCATCCTGTAACTTAGATTGATAATAGTAAGCACAACGGCTTAAGCCAACAATAGCACAACTCATAACAATAGTAACCGAATGATTTTGTTGTAGTTGCTGTGCCCACATTTTACGTGCCTTTGTGGGCACTAAAGCTTTTTTATGATTTCTTCCTGAAGTTGAGATTTTAAGCTCAGTTCGGCAAACATCTGTTTAAGCTTGCGGTTTTCAGCCTCCAGCTCCTTCAAGCGTTTGATATCCGAAATTTCCATTCCGCCGTATTTTTCCCGCCATTTATAGAAAGTTGAATTACCCATGCCATATGTACGGCACAGCTCTTTAACGGGAATACCCGCTTCAGCTTCTTTTAAAATAGCTACGATTTGATGTTCAGTCATTTTTTTCATCATTAAATCCCCTTTTCTTTTATCATAGAGAATTTTCTACTTTTTTTCTGTACTATTTTAGGGGGTAGTTACCATACCTAATAGTATTGCTTTAGAGAATAGCTATACAAGATATCATCCAACAAGAGGACGTGACAATCAAAGTATAGCGAGTGTTTGGGCTCATTATGATGTTCGGGTTTTTGAGAGTAAGTTTTTGGAAAATCAGTTTTTTGTCAAAACAGCAAAAGATATCAATGGTAAATATTTACAAGAGTTAGTTAAAAATTTAGGAAGCTAATAACATGTTTGGATTTTATTTTTATATAATAAAAAAATATATATCGTTAGCAAAACTTGTTTGTTTATTATATGTTTTTTTGAATTTTTCATATACTTATGCAAAAGATATTAATCAAGCTTATTGGGTTTTAGATAAATATATTGAAAATAATTATCTAATGAAAAAAGATAGTTATAACCCTAATTATTTGAATAATTTACGAGTTAAGTTAGTTAATAATATCATTTATATTAATAATAACCAGTATAATGTCAGCGTACATCGAACATCTGATTTATCCCAATTGCTCACAAAAAATCTAATTGAAAATCCAATTATCAACGAATTTATTTTACCGAATGGTGATGTAAATTATTTACAATTCGATGATGTTTTAGATGCTGATTTAGCTAAATTATTATTGCCAAAGCATAGATTGATTTTTGGAAATGATCAGTTATTATTTATCAATGAATCTTTTGTTGCATCTTTTTTAAAACCCCAAAACAAGTATTCATTTCAAAAATTAAGTAATAGATTTCCCTCATTAGATTTACCAATTAATTCTAAAAGATCAGCGAAATTTATTCAGGATGAGAATTATTATAATTACCCTCAAAATATATCAAGAAGTTTTGCATACTATTTAAACTTATTCGATAACGATAGTTTATATGAACAGTTAAATAATTATTTAATTGATTTAAATGGAATAAAGCTACCTCAAATTAATAATGTGATAAATCCAATTTTAATAACTGGCACACAAGAAAATGAAGAGCAAATAATTTATCTTTACCTTTTATCAGAACAATATGATTTTTTAGATAAGATAATATTAAAAAATTATTATGGCGCAACAAGAGATGAGGCAACAAATATGTATCCAGCCGGTTTTGGTGGTTACAATATAGACAAAAACTATTCCATTGAACGCCAACAACGCTTTGAAGATGAAACAATAGAAATACAACATTTTCAAATTACAAAAGAAGGAAAGTTTCAAGAAATACCGGTTACGTCT
>NZ_LZGZ01000132.1:0-3987 GCF_001690515.1 Gilliamella sp. Fer4-1
AAACGACATCAGAAAAAAAAGAGTTTATCCAGCAATTATTTAAAAATTCATCTACAATCCCAAGTTGGTTATCTTACCACTGGCAAAATGAAACTAGTTTTTCATTTCCGTCTGGGCATACTTTATTTGCTGTAACTTGGGCTTTTTTAGCTTTGCTATTACTGAAATTCAAACAGCATTATGTGATAACATCGGTTATGATTATTTGGTCGATATTAATTGAAATCAGCCGATTATTATTAGGAATGCACAGCCCTATTGATATAATAGCAAGCGTATTAATTGCATGGATAATTTCATTAATCTGCTGTTTTTGTAATAGAAAATGGCATATAGTAGAAAGGTAATTTTCGAACGTCACTATAGTTGATAGATAGATTAACTGGCCAAAGCAATTTGTATAAATAAACAGGTATAATAAACAAAAACGTTTTAACTAAAAATAAAAAAGAAAGGTCAACATTATGAAATTTGTTATCTCAATTTTATTAATAATTATCATCTTTGCTATCTCAATTGCGATAGGCTCGTCCAATGATCAAATTGTCACATTTAATTATTTGGTTGCTAAAACTGAAATCCGCTTATCGGTGTTATTAGCCATTTTATTTGGTTCTGGTTTCCTTGTTGGTTGGATCTTAACTGGTATTTTCTTTATAAAATCTAAATTACAGCATTCATCAACAAAACGAAAATTGAACAAGCTACAAAAAAAATATGATGAAAGCATGGCTAATCATCAACAATTAAACTTAACTAAAAACCATTAAGAACAGATTACTATGTTTGAACTGTTATTTCTGTTACTTCCTATTGCGGCTGGATACGGTTGGTATATGGGTGACAGAAATGCTAAACAAAAACATCTAAACCAATCTAATCGCCTATCCCGTGAATATGTAGATGGGTTGAACTTTCTTTTGTCTAACCAAAAAGATAGAGCCGTCGATCTTTTCTTGGACATGTTAAAAGAAGACGAAGGCACGCTTGAAGCTCATTTAACGTTAGGTAACTTATTTCGCTCACGAGGAGAAGTTGACAGAGCAATACGAATTCACCAAGCGCTATTAGAAAGCTCGTCTTTAACGTTTGAACAACGACTATTAGCCATTCAACAGCTTGGTCGTGATTATATGGTTGCAGGCCTTTACGATCGTGCTGAAGAGATGTTTTTGCAATTAATTGATGAAGAGGATTTCCAACAATACGCATTGCAACAACTTATCATCATCTATCAATCAACCAGCGAATGGATAAATGCCATTAACATGGCGTCAAAACTGGTCAAACTTGGTAATGAAAAATATAAAACCGACATTGCACAATTTTACTGCGAATTAGCATCACTGGCTATTGCTAATGATGAGCTTGACAAAGCAAATAGTTTATTACAAAAATCAGCAACCGCTGACACAAAATGCGCTCGAACTTCGCTCATGCAAGGACGAATTTTTATGATCCAAAATAAAACAGAGCAAGCTATCAACTGTTTTCAACAAATATTACAGCAAGATAAAGCCTTTATTGGCGAAGCGTTACCTTTATTAAAAGAGTGCTATTTAAAATTAAATAACCAACATGAATTTCAGCAATTTTTACAATTATGTGTCGATCAAGACTCTGGCAATGTAGCTGAATTAATGCTTGCCGATCTTATTGAAAAACAAAAAGGTCTAGATGCTGCACAATACTATATGTACCGTGAATTACTTAAACATCCTAATTTAAAAGGATTTTATCGATTAATGGACTATCATGTTGCTGATGCGGAACAAGGCAAAGCAAAACAAAGTCTTTTACTTTTACGCAACATGGTGGGAGAACAAATAAAAGCAGTGCCTAACTATCGATGCCAAAAGTGTGGATTTACAGTTAATTCCATTTATTGGTTATGCCCAGCTTGCCGTTCTTGGTCCACAATAAAACCCGTTCGTGATTTTGAACAACTTTCTGATAAATAAAAAGAGATCTTTATGTTTTTAATTGATTCCCACTGTCATTTGGATAGCTTGGATTTTAGTACTAAATCTATCGAAGATATTTTACAAGAAGCAAACAATAACGATGTTAAGCACTGCTTAAGCGTGGCAACAACATTATCGGGCTATGAATCGATGAAAAAGCAACTTTTGCCCTACAAAAATCAATGCTCGTTTTCATGTGGAATTCATCCGCTTAACCTTGATGATGAAACGTACGATGCGGAAAGATTTGAAATCTTAGCACAAGAAGACAACGTTGTAGCACTTGGAGAAACAGGACTCGATTACTATTACCAACAAGACAATCTAGAATTACAACAAACTATATTTAAAGAACATATTCGACTAGGTCGAAAGTTCAGCAAACCAATTATTGTTCATACCCGTAATGCTAAACAAGACACTTTAAAAATATTAAAAGACGAGCATGTCTATTCAGGTGTACTACACTGCTTCACAGAAGACATCGAAACCGCAAAACAACTATTAGACATTGGTTTTTATATTTCATTTTCAGGGATTATCACCTTTAAAAATGCCGAAGCTCTGCGAGAAGTTGCTAAATATGTGCCACTTGATCGTATTTTGGTCGAAACTGACTCTCCTTATCTTGCCCCTGTTCCATACCGAGGAAAAGAGAATCAACCCGCTTATGTTCGTGAAGTTGCACAATATTTATCTGTGTTAAAAGGTGTTTCATTGGAACAGATCGCACAAAAAACCACGTATAATTTTTGTCAATTATTCAATCTGCAAGGAAAATTAAATGAATTATAAATTAGCCATTGATTGGGATGATTTTTTAACAAACTATTGGCAAAAAAAGCCTGTAATCTTGCGTAAAGCGTTTGCTAATTTTATTGATCCTATTACGCCTGATGAACTAGCAGGTCTAGCAATGGAAGAAGAGATAGATAGCCGTATCGTATCGAATAAAAATGGTATCTGGGACGCGCAATTTGGGCCATTTACCCAATATGATGACTTAGGTGAAGATCATTGGAGCTTGCTAGTTCAAGCCGTTGATCATTGGCATACGCAAGCAGCGCGCTTAATTGAACCATTTAAATGCCTTCCACAATGGCAATTTGATGACTTAATGATTTCTTATGCAACACAAGGCGCTGGCGTTGGGCCACACATTGATAATTATGATGTCTTTATTATCCAAGGTATGGGGCGTAGACGTTGGCAAGTAGGTGATCGCAATCAAAATTATAAGCAATATAGTGCACACAAAGCATTATTACATGTTGAAGACTATCAACCAATCATTGACGAAGAGATCACCGCTGGTGATATTTTATACATCCCCCTAGGTTGTCCACATAATGGCGTATCAATTGGTGAATCATTAAGTTATTCTGTCGGTTTTATAACGCAAACATCGCAAACATTGCTAAGTAACTTTGCCGATTATATCATTGATAACTTACCAACAGCTATTTATTATCAAGATAAGGATTTGAAGCTACCTAACGATCCGTACCAAGTCCAACCTTATGAACTTGCAAAAATACAAGATCAACTCATCGACTTAATCAAAACACCCAAATTATTCAACGACTGGTTTGGCAAGCATATTACAATACCTATGCACGATTTAAATATTATCCCAGTTGAAACGCCATACGATTATTATGAATTTGAATCACTACTAAAAAATGGCGCACAGTTACATCGGGTTCCCAGTATTCGTATACTTAAAGTGGGTGATTTTGGCTACATTCATGGTGAAAAAATTGATTTACCTATGCCAATTATTGATCTGCTTTGTAAAACAGACACACTATGTTACCAACAGATACAAGACAAAAATACACTGCAAGTAATGCTTGATTTTGTCAACAAAGGCTATTGGTATTTTACTGAAGAATAACATAACTTATCCACCGATAATAAAATAGGTGGATAAAAATACAATTTAAAAGCTTTAAACTTGGCTTTTTATAAGTTTTAAGTATATACTTGCCCCGCTATAATTTACCTGCCGTTTAATCACAAA
>NZ_LZGZ01000133.1:0-1876 GCF_001690515.1 Gilliamella sp. Fer4-1
ATCTTAACAAAAAAAATTATTTTTTGCTTTAAATTATCACTATATTTTGATTATACTTAATCTCCTATATCATATAAATAGTTATAGATTAATTTGGTTTTTTAAAAAGTTTTTTAAATCTGCTATTGAATTTAGTTAAACTACTACGTTTAAAGCACGTTTAAAGCATCAAACAAAGTCAAATAATTTAGTCAGCGAAGAAAAATAATGAAAATTGCTCAACTAGCCTTACAAACAACACTACCACAATTGCAAAAAAAGCGTTATGCGTTACAAGCAATTGCTACATTGTTAGGGATAACGATATCAGATAATGTCATTGCACTAACCGCAACCACAACAAAAGAGATTCAGGGCAACAAGCCTTATTTGCACTTTAAGGCAAATCAGGATAACCAAGTTGGCAATAAGCTGAACAGCTTAAATGAGCTACTTGGCTTGAAGATACCAAGTGAAACAAATAATGGTGAATTAAAACAAATTGGTATTATGGATTCAATCTCGTACGGTGGAAAACCGTTAAGAGTTCCAGAGGGTACAAAATTATCAGATATTATTGCTCTGGTTGCCGCGGACAGCAAAGTACATGACATCGCTACATTACTACAAGTAGTAGACGATGATGGTGATGCCTCTATAGCTGAGAACGCAACTGTTCTTGGTTCGTTAAAGGCAACTTGGAAAGATGGCTATGAAGAAGTTGTGAGCGATTTAAATCAGGAATTAACACAATGCGGAGGGCCTTATACCTTAGAATTAAGTATAAAAGATGTCGCTGCAACCACCAAATATGGTATTCCCAATACTAATGATTATGGTAGCAAACCTCAAATTGCTTACCAAGTTATGCTTTTAGGTGGTCCAAAATTATGCTACGCTCAACCAGAGCGTATTGATGTTTATTTAGAGGCTAGAGATGTAACTAAATATCCTAAAGGTTATAACTCTGCAATCTGGAATGGTGCTGGTTATAATGAGGCTAATCGATCTCGTGTAGGATTTATAGCCGAGTCATTTCGACCTATTACTGGTTTCGAAGGGGTTAAGTTTAACTTAATCGGTTCAGGGGGTAATCAGTCAAAATACCGTTGTATACTTGATGAGAGCAATATCACTAATTGGGTAACTTTGTCAGGAAACGGAAATAAAGCATTGGGTGCTGGTTGTAATATTACTTATAATAGTCGTCTTAAACCGAAGACCCCATTATCCATTAATATGGAGTACACAGAAGATAATGGTAATAGTTGGATAAATATTGGTAAAGTGACTCTTCCGATACCTGAGAAATGGGCAATTCTTGTTGATCATAATAATTCTAGTGAAAGTAAAGGTTTTATTCAAAAGGATAAGTACCCGGCGTTTGATGAATGTCGTAAAATTATTGATGGTCATGCAATACCAGCAACAACACGAGATCAAGTTAATGATTTTTCTGACGCAGGAAAAGCTTGGCGGCAAAAATATCTGTATAGAAGGAATGAATTAATTAATTCGCTTGATGCTGATTTACCAGAAGGTACTGCTACACTTCCTACACAAGGGACATATAGACCTTCCCGTGATTTAGGTACATTTCTAGGAGAATGGGGAGCCGCCTCGATATATAGTCAAGGCGGCGGGGATTTTATATGGACATCTGAAATGTACCGAGCCGATAAGCCTTTTTCTATTAATGGATGGGCTCTAAGAGGTCAGATTTATGGTGATGAGTATGACCTCGGTTCTGCTCAGTCCTCTCAAACATTCTGTCGAGGCGAGAATATCCCCTAGAAAATTAATACTAGAATAGTTATTTGTTTAGGTTATATTATTGGGTTATTTATTTTATAACCCTATTATTTGATAGCTTTTCTGCTGATGGTGAGCATTACCT
>NZ_LZGZ01000134.1:0-13752 GCF_001690515.1 Gilliamella sp. Fer4-1
ACTCTTGCATTCCAATTAAATTGTTTCATATCTAAATAGCACTAACTGAATTTGACATTATTATAACTGAATATGAAATTCGCTGCACCATGATATAAAAAAACACAAATGAAAACAATTATCATTTATTGCTTATTTTCAACAACCCTATCAGAAAATTAAGAAAAGGTGGCTATGGCCACCTTTTTATTGTTGTTTAACTTATATTATTTAATGTTGGTTTATTTGTTGCTTGATTCTTTTTCACCACTATCTCGTTCAACCCATAAACCGACTATAGCTGATAACATACATGCAGCAATAAGTCCTATACACCATAAAACGTAATACATATTAGTTCCTTAATAAAGAGAATGTTTATTATTTTCGATATGATTTTTATCCAGTCTTCCAAACATTTTGATATATGACCAAATTGTATAAAAAAGAACAATAGGCAAAAATATAAGAACCACAATAAACATAATATTAAGTGTTAATTGACTTGATGATGCATCCCATATCGTTAAACTTGCATTTGGCATAATGCTTGATGGCATAATAAATGGGAAAGTTGCAATACCATATGTAAATAGAACGCAAACAATTGTTAATATCGATGAAAGGAATGCGGATCCATTTTTATTTAGGCTGGAAAAAAGAATAGTTAATAGTGGTAACATCACGCCTAAAACAGGTACTATCCATAAAATAGGATAATTTATATAGTTGGCTAACCACGTTGCATCTGTCGATACTGTTTTAGCTAATGGATTAGATGCTGCCTTATAATCAATTACACTCGTAATTTCATACCCATTAATACCAAATGCAACCCAAACTCCAGCTAAAACAAATGCAATTAACATTACTAAACTAGCAATTTGCGTCGCTGTTCTAGCTCTTAAATAAAGCTCTCCTGACGTTTTCATTTGTAACCATGTTCCACCATGAGAAACAAATAACATTAAACTCACAATTCCCGTTAATAATGCAAAAGGATTAAGTAAGCCAAAAAAGTTACCATCATAAAACACACGATAAGCATTATCGAATCTAAAAGGAACGCCTTCTAATAAGTTACCAAAAGCGACACCAAAAACCAATGCAGGTACAAAGCTACCTGCAAAAATGCCGATATCCCATAGATTACGCCATTTTGAATTTTCTAATTTACTGCGATAATCAAAACCAATTGGTCTAAAAAATAGTGCGCAAAGCACTAAAATCATCGCAATATAAAATCCAGAAAATGATGCTGCATATGCCATTGGCCAAGCAGCAAAAATACCTGCACCAGCAGTGATTAACCAAACTTGGTTTCCATCCCAATGAGGAGCAATTGCATTAATCATAATACGGCGTTCTGTATCTGTTTTACCGATAAAAGGTAATAAAATACCCACACCCATATCAAAACCATCTGTGATAACAAAACCGATTAAAACAACACTAATCAGCACCCACCAGATGACGCGTATAATTTCGTAATCAATCATTGTGTATACTCCCTATGTCCTATTCTGTTACTGGTTGTGTTTTTTCATAATGGTAGTTTCCTGTTCCTAAAGAACTTGGCCCTAAGCGAGTAAACTTAAACATTAAGAATAATTCAGTAACTAAGAACAGGGTATAAAGTCCACAAATAAGCACCATTGTGAATAATACTTCCCCTGGTGTTAATGATGAATTAGCAACACCTGTTGGCAAGATATCTTGGATCGCCCAAGGTTGACGACCATATTCTGCAACAAACCAACCTGATTCACAGGCCAACCAAGGAAACGGTAAAAATAGAACCAATAAACGATGTAACCAACGTTTTTCACCAATTTTATTTTTATAAGTTGTCCATAAAGCAAAACCAGTGCCAAGGATCATTAACCCGCCAAGACCAACCATGATTCTAAAAGCCCAAAATAGTGGCCACACAGTTGGAATTGAATCTTCTGTTGCCGCTTTAATATGTTCTTCTGTTGCTTCAGGTATAGTTAAATTATCACGATCAGTAAAACGTTTAACTAAATAACCATAACCTAAATCAGCTTTATTAGCTTCAAAAGCTTCAAGTACAGTAGGATCTTGATTACCTTGTTGGATTTTTTCTAAGTTACTGTAAGCTAAAATACCATTTCTAATTCGCGTTTCATTATTGGCTAAAATATCTTTTAAACCTTTTACTGGAGTGTCAAGCGAACGAGTAGCGATTATTCCCATTGCATAAGGAATTTCAATTGCAAATGAGTTCTCTTTATTTTTTTGAGATGGAAATGCAATAACGTTAAATGGTGCTGGGGCAGGGTGAGTTTCCCATTCAGCTTCAATTGCTGCTAATTTAACTGGTTGCACGGTTGTGAGTTCATGGCCTGCTTCATCGCCCATAATGGCAACTGCAATTGACATAATAAAACCAAACATAGCAGCCACAGCAAAAGAACGTTTTGCAAAAGCAACATCGCGTTTTTTTAGCAAATAATAAGAGCTAATACTTAAAACAAAAATTGCGCCTGTTAAATAGCCAGCAGTAACAGTATGAACAAATTTATATTGAGCAACAGTGTTAGTAATCAACTCAAAAAAGTTAGCCATTTCCATACGGGAATTGATAGGATTAAATTCAGACCCTACAGGGAATTGCATCCAGCCATTAGCAACTAAAATCCAAAGCGCTGATAAATTTGAACCAAACGCTACGCACCAAGTCACCATTAAATGTTTACCACGGCTTAATCTATCCCAGCCAAAAAAGAATAAACCAACCATGGTTGATTCTAAGAAAAATGCCATTAAACCTTCAATCGCTAACGGCGCACCAAAAATGTCTCCCACATAGTGTGAATAATAAGACCAGTTAGTACCGAATTGAAATTCCAGGGTCAAACCTGTTGCGACACCAACGGCAAAATTGATACCAAACAGTTTACCCCAGAATTTTGTCATATCTTTCCAGATTTGCTTACCACTAACAACATACACTGTTTCCATAATTGCTAGCAAAAACGCCAAACCTAGCGTTAATGGTACAAAAATAAAATGATACATTGCCGTGAGTGCAAACTGGAGGCGTGAAAGTTCTACTATATCTAACATAAACGCTCCCTAATTCTTAAATGCTCACAAATTTCTATGTTATTGGCGGTTATTATACACCGATAATTACAGAATAAAAATTGATATACATCAAAAAACTATATCTTAGCTTGTTTTTTTACTGCATCACCAATATCGGTAAGGCTCTTTACGACTATAATGCCTGCTGATTGTAATGCTTTTGTTTTTTCTTCTGCTGTACCTTTATTTCCTGAAATAATTGCACCGGCATGCCCCATTCGTTTTCCTGATGGAGCTGAAACACCAGCGATGTAAGCAATAACAGGTTTAGTTACGTGTTTTTTAACATATTCAGCTGCTTCTTCTTCTGCGCTACCGCCAATTTCACCGATCATAACAATAACTTCAGTTTTAGGATCTTGTTCAAGTAATGCTAAAATAGAAATAAAATCACTACCTGGGATAGGATCACCACCGATACCAACGCATACAGATTGGCCTATACCAATATCTGTTGTTTGTTTGACTGCTTCATAAGTTAATGTACCAGAGCGAGAAACTATCCCTACCGAGCCTGCACGGTGAATATGTCCTGGCATAATACCTATTTTACACTCGTCAGGGACAATAATACCTGGGCAGTTTGGTCCTATCATTACTACATTGTTAAGTTGTAATTTTTCTTTAACAATCAACATATCTAAAGTTGGGATGCCTTCAGTAATACAAACAATTAATTTAATTCCTGCATCAATTGCCTCTAAAATAGAGTCTTTACCGAATGCTGCTGGCACATAAATAACACTTGCAGTTGCGCCGGTTGTTGCAACCGCTTCTTTTACAGTGTTAAAAACAGGCAAACCTAAGTGAGTTGTACCGCCTTTGCCTGGTGTCACACCACCAACTAACTTGGTACCATATGCAAGCGCTTGCTGAGAATGGAAAGTTCCTTGGCTACCCGTAAAGCCTTGGCAGATAACTTTGGTTTCTTTATTAACTAAAATTGACATGATAACTATTCTCCATACATCCTATTACTAGGCAACAGCAACAATTTTTTGAGCCGCATCTATTAAACTTTCTGCAGTAATAACATTTAATTTACTTTTAGATAAAATCTCTCGGGCAAGTTGTGCATTATTACCTTCCAGGCGTACGACAACAGGAACGGTAAGGCTTATTTCTTTTATTGCACTAATAATACCATCGGCAATTAAATCACAACGAACAATACCGCCAAAAATATTCACTAAAATCGCTTTTACGTTTTTGTCAGATAATATTAACTTAAATGCTTCAGCAACACGTTCTTTCGTCGTGCCACCACCAACATCTAAAAAGTTAGCTGGTTCACCGCCATGCAGTTTAATAATATCCATAGTTGCCATCGCAAGACCTGCACCATTAACCATACAGCCAATATTGCCACTTAATGATACATAACTAATGCCTTGTTTTGCTGCGATTGATTCACGCTCATCTTCTTGAGTTGTATCTCTTAAAATATTTAAGCTAGGATGCCTAAAAAGGGCATTATCATCTAAAACAATTTTTGCATCTAAACAAACTAATTCTTCTGAATTAGTAATCACTAAAGGGTTAACTTCGGCTAATGAAACATCATTCTCTAAAAATAATTTAGCGAAATTAACAAATAATTTTGTAAACTGATTAACTAATTTGCCTGTTAATCCTAATTTAAATGCAAGCTCACGGCCTTGGTAAGCACAAGGTCCCGTTAAAGGATCAAGCAAAGTTTTATAAATTAAGTGTGGTGATTTTTCGGCAACACTTTCTATATCAACACCACCTTCTGTTGAAGCCATAATCACTACACGCTTAGAACTACGATCAACCACTGCTCCCAAATAAAGCTCTTTATAAATATTAGATGCTTTTTCAATTAAAATCTTATTAACAGGCTGACCTTTACCAGTAGTTTGATAAGTAACAAGGTGTTGCCCAAACCATTTTTCAGCAAATTGCTTTATTTCATCATAGTTTTCAGTACAAATAACACCACCAGCTTTACCTCGCCCTCCTGCGTGAACCTGACATTTAGCGACTAAAAGCGTTGAGACTGTTTCTGACGATAATTCGGCTAATGTATCTTGTATTTCATCAATCGAATTACAAACGTATCCTTGCGGTACGGGTAAATTATATTGCTTAAAAAGGTATTTAGATTGATATTCGTGCAGGTTCATAACGAAATTCCACAGCCTAAGTTAATATAAAAATGATGATAATTTTAATGCAAGATAAATAAATTGTATAGCAAATAATAACTTATGTTTGATGTGATTTAGAATCATTGCTGATAATAAATGACAATGATATACTTCTAAGAGAAATTTATATATCGTAAATAACAAAGGTACAAATATGAAACAAGTTGGTATTTTTTTTGGTAGTGACACCGGCAATACAGAAAATGTAGCAAAGCAAATCCAACTCATTTTAGGTAGTGATAAAGCTGAGGTTTTCGATATTGCAAAAGCCACTCAAGAAAACATTGAACAATATAATTACCTATTTTTTGGTATTCCAACTTGGTACTATGGTGAATCACAAGCTGACTGGGATGATTTTTTTCCTAATTTAGAAAAAATTGATTTTAGTGGTAAAACAGTGGCTATTTTTGGTTGTGGCGATCAAGAAGATTACGCAGAGTACTTCTGTGATGCTATGGGAACTCTTCGCGATATTATCGAACCTAAAGGCGCTAAAATTGTTGGAAACTGGTCTATTGAAGGGTACAGTTTTGAATCGTCAAAAAGCTTAGTTGATGATACACATTTCGTTGGTTTAGCTATTGACGAAGATCGCCAACCAGAATTAACAGAAGAGCGCATCAACAGTTGGGTAAATCAAGTCCGAGCTGAAATGAAAATTTAATCTATTAAAATGATTTCTTTTATTTACTTTATATAGTTCCTATAATGGAAAGATATTAACAAATTAATGGGAAGTAATATGACAAATCATGATAATGATAATAATGCGGCGCTCAAAAGTGCAGGTTTAAAAGTTACGTTACCAAGATTAAAGATTTTAGAATTATTACGGAATCCTTCATGTCAACATATCACCGTGGAAGATCTGTATAAGAAATTAATTGATATGGGAGAGGAAATCGGGCTTGCAACCGTTTATCGCGTTTTAAACCAATTTGACGATGCAGGAATTGTTACTCGTCATAACTTTGAGGGTGGCAAAGCAGTTTTCGAGTTGGCGACACAACAACATCATGATCATTTAATTTGCTTAGATTGTGGCGAAGTATTTGAATTTCGAGATGACATTATCAACACAAGGCAAAAAGAAATTGCTGAGCAATATGGTGTTGAACTAACTTTTCATAGTTTATATCTTTATGGGCATTGTCAATCGGGTAATTGTAAGGCACACCCTGAACTTCATCGCAAAAAATAAGCCTATTCCAATAGGCTTTTTATTCATTTAAAATATGATAACTTACCTTGTGCTAGGCTAATAATCAATGAAACAACTTTTAAACTTCGTTCCGCTTGCGTTCTTTTTTGTTTTTCTTTCTATGTATGATGTCTTTGTCGGTGTTCAAGCATTGATGATCACTGCAACAATCTGCTTTCTTCTAATCCTTGCCTTATATAGGAAAATAGATAAAGTAGAGTTGATATCTTATTTAATGGTTATGGTTTTTGGTGGATTTACACTTTATATGCGTGATCCTAATATAATTAAATGGAAAGTCACGATTATTAACTTTTTATTTGCCGCAGCCTTGTTAGTTAGTCAATTTATTTTCAAAAAAAATCTGTTGCAAAAAATGCTTGGCAAAGAAATCCAGCTAGATATAACTATTTGGAATAAATTAAATTTATTATGGGGTGTCTTTTTTATACTATGTGGCACAACAAGTTTAGTAGCAACCTATTACACTACAGATGATTTCTTTTGGATATTTAAAGTATTTATTTTGCCGAGTGCATCGTTACTGTTATCGTTGATATCAGGTATTTATATCTATAAAAATATGAATAATGATTTAGAGAACAAATAATAAATAATAAAAAAGGGTATTTTAGCATGACACAAGATACAAATCCTAAAGGTCAACTAGTGCTTAGAACGCTTGCAATGCCAGCAGACACCAATCCTCATGGGCACATTTTTGGTGGTTGGATCATGTCTCAGATGGATCTTGCAGGCGGTATTTTATCAAAAGAGATCGCAAGAAACCGAGTAGTAACGGTTAATGCTAGTAGTATTACATTTTATAAACCAGCCATGGTGGGCGATGTGGTTTGTTGTTATGCACATTGCATTAAAACTGGAAAAACATCTATCACAATAGGTATTGAAGTTTGGGTTAAAAAAGTCATTGATACATCTGATACAACACAACGATTTTGCATAACAGATGCCGTATTTACTTATGTTTCAGTGGACAAACATAATAATCCCAAACCATTACCAGAGGTATTCCAGCATTATGATTCAACTAAGGATCCGATAACTAAATTAAACCTAAATAATAACTAATAAGTATGCAATTTACCTCATTTCATGCTTTGGTCAGTTCTTTGATCTTCCTCGTTTATTGGTTGATCATTGTTTCAACGACGTTACGTATTGTCTTTAAACGAAGACCAACAACTTACGTTATTGCATGGATGTTAGTTATTTATATCTTACCACTTGTGGGTGTGATCTTATATTTTGCGCTAGGCGAAGCTCACTTAGGGCAACAACGGGTTAAACGAGCTCAAAAAATGCGCCCAACTATTTCCAAGTTTATTCACCGAATAAGTGACTTTTCTGATATCTTCACTGGAAACGTAAGCCAAGTTAGCAAATCCATTTTCCAACTTTGTAAGCACCAGACGGGTCTTGATGGTATTAATGGTAATCACATTGAATTGTTGAGTGAAACCAATGTCATTTTTGACCGTTTAATTGATGATATAAACCAAGCGACATCAAATATTGAAATGGTATTTTATATCTGGAATGAGGGGGGGCGATCTGATGATGTTGAGCAGGCGCTCATTCAAGCAAGTAAACGAGGCGTAATTTGCCGATTAATGGTTGATTCTGCTGGTAGCCGGCATTTTATCCAAACAAACGCTAGTAAAAGAATGCGCGATGCTGGCATTATCATTGTCGAAGCTTTACAAGTAAACTTGCTTCGCTTTATGTTTAGACGGTTAGATTTACGCCAACACCGAAAAGTCGCTATTATTGATAACTATATATCTTATACTGGAAGCATGAATATAGTTGATCCGCGTTTTTTTAAACAAAATAAACATGTTGGCGAATGGGTTGATATTATGGTAAGAATGAGTGGGCCGGTTACAACACTTATGGGAGCCATATATGCTTGTGATTGGGAGCTAGAAACAGGTAAACATTTAGCATTACCACAAATTACTGATTTTGCCGAGCCACCAGAAGATAAAAAACACATTATGCAATTGATCCCATCTGGCCCAGGTTATACAGAAAATATGATCCATCAAGTGCTATTAACAGCAATTTATTCAGCACAAGAGCAAATTATTTTTACTACACCTTATTTAGTACCAAGTGATGATATTTTACATGCTGTATGCACCGCAGCACAGCGAGGGGTCGAAGTGATTATCATCATTCCCAAAAATAATGATTCATTAATGGTCAAATGGGCAAGTCGAGCCTTTTTTTCTGAATTATTAAATGGCGGGGTAAAACTCTATCAATTCAATGATAACTTATTACATACTAAAAGTGTTTTAATTGACAACCAGCTCAGCCTTGTTGGTACTGTTAATTTAGATATGCGTAGCTTATGGCTTAATTTTGAAATTACCACTGTAATTGATGATGCAGAGTTTGCTAATTCACTAGCCGATCTTTTACAGAAATATTTATCTAATTCAGATCAAATAAAGGCCGAAACATGGAACCAACGGCCTATATGGCAACGTGTAACTGAGAGACTGTTTTACTTTTTTGCCCCTTTACTATAACTATTGGGCTAGTGTTAAGCCTACATCTATGATTGCTAGCAATATTGCTACTGACTAATAACCATTTTGAGAAATATCAGGTAAAAAGCGGTTGTTCTTTAATCTATAAACCTCACTATCAATGGTTCCATTGGTATTAAGCGTAATTTCTCGCCAACCAGGTGCATCATCACTTGATAATTGAAAATCATAACATTCCGGTTTAAATTGGAAACAAGTTGAAGGCGTTGAGAATGCCTTACATTTATGCCAAACATAATCTTGTTTCTGATGAATATGTCCCCAACCTAGTCCTCTTACATTTGGATGTTTTTGGATAACTTTTTCTAATTGCTCATAATTTTTTAAAATATGATGATCTAACCAATGGCAACCTGAATAAATGGGATGATGGTGTAAAAAAATTAACGCATATCTATGAGAATGTTCAGTTAAGGTGTTGTGCAAAAATTCGAGTTCAGATTCGTGTAAGAAGCCATAAGCCTGACCAACAACTTGACTATTTAATAGAATTGTCAGCCAGTTATCACCCAACAGTACGATTTTATTATCAGCAAGTTGATAGTTTGCAAACATTTCTTGCATATGAGCATAATTATCATGATTGCCAGCCAACCATACACATGGAGTGTTAAATTTATTTATTTGTTCAGCAAAACGAGCATAAGCTTTTTTAGAGCCATCTTGCACAAAATCACCTGTTGCCACAATTAAATCATATTGCCTATTGCCTTTCTTTATGTCATCGATAACAGCTAAAAAACTAGCATTAGAATTAATACCAAGCAACGAGCCACTATCTTCTGCAAAAAGATGGGTATCAGTTATATGTAATATTTTGCCGTAATTTTTATTACGGGTCTGAAGCTCTAAAAATGACCCCAAAATTTACCTCAATTATTTATTAATCTATAATTATGGTTAATAATGTCAGCAATAAAATAGGTATTGTGATTGAAAGTAAAATACCTTTATAAATCATATTATTATATTAAACTGTGAAATAAATCACCCGTCTATGAAAGGAATAATTAAACATAATTATAAAAAGTTATTTCCATTCATTTTGTAATAGCTGATGATTAAGCTCCAACCATTGAAGGGCAATAATTGATGCTGCATTGTTAATTATTCCATCTTCAATCCACTGATAAGCTTGAGAACGGCTTACGACATGGACTTTAATATCTTCACTCTCTTCGGCAAGGCCATGAATCCCCTTAGCTGTTGATGAGTCAACTTCACCAGCCAATATATGCAATTGTTCAGTTAAACCGCCGGGTGAGGCTAAATAACTAATAATAGGTTTACATCGACCTATAGTGATTCCCGCCTCTTCCATTGCCTCACGCCTTGCTACATCTTCTAAGGATTCATTCTCGTGATCCATCATACCAGCTATTAGCTCTAACATCCAAGGGCTGTCTTGAGTTTCAATAGCAGCAATCCTAACTTGTTCTATTAGTACCACCTTATCACGCTTTGCATCATAAGCTAAAAGTACAACCGCATTTCCACGTTCTAAAATTTCACGAGTGACAACCTCGCTCATTGAGCCGTCAAACTTGCGATATTGAAAACGGTATTCAAATAAAGAAAAAAAACCTTTATACAAAATTCGTTTAGTTAAATTAACGATATCATTTTTGTTAAAATTTACCGGATTATGTTTAATTTTCATATAAATTCTCGATTGTAAACTGAATTTGAATAAAAAGTGCGAATAGCATACAAACAATGCTTACTATATGCTAATTATCTGTTAAAATTACGCTATTAGAGATGATACTATATTTTAATGATTTCAAAGAGAAGATTAATGAAAAAAACCTTAACTTTTTTAATTGGATTATTGCTAAGCCAATCTGCTTTCGCTGAAAATTTAATACAAGTTTATGAACAAGCTAAAGAAACCAACCCAGATCTACGCAGCTCATTAGCGGAAAAAAATAAAGCATATGCAGCCATTTCAGGTTCTCGGGCAAGTTTGTTGCCACAAATAGGTTTGAGTGCTTCTTATGGTGTAACGCATGGTCGGCGAGATACCAGTGGCGTAAAATCTAAAAGCGGAAATTTATATCAAGTAGCCGTATCGCAAAGTATTTTTAATTTTTCAAATTGGAAAGGCTTAGATATTACTAAAAAGCAAGCAAGCGTTGCTGATATTGCTTATCAATATCAAGGGCAAACATTGATATTAAATACTTCTGTTGCCTACTTTAATGTTTTAAAAACACTGGATGCATTGAGCTTTATTGATGCACAAAAAAAAGCAATTGGGCGTCAGTTAGAACAAACTCGTCAACAACACCAAGTCGGTTTAGTTGCAATTACTGATGTACAAAATGCTCAAGCAAACTATGATCTAACCGTTGCGCAACAAGTTAATGCTTTAAATGATCTAAACAATGCAATAGAAGATTTACGTCAAGTGAGCGGTCGTTTTTATTCTAGTTTAGCAAGCGTTAACACCAATACCTTTAGAACAGAAAATCCAACGCAAATCAGCACATTGTTAAAACAATCTGAAACGTCTAATCTTAATTTACTCACCATGAAGTTAAATCAAGATATTGCACGTGAACAGATCAAACTTTCTCAATCAGGTCATTTACCTACAGCAAATTTAGATGCATCAACAAATCTTAATAAAACTGACCGATATGGTAATAATGTAGCAGCTGGTGGGCGTGGTGGTAAATCTTATTCTGGGAATAATTATGTTGGTGTTAGTGTTAATCTGCCTATCTTTTCAGGTGGTGCAACAATGTCTAAGGTCGAACAAGCACAACAAAATTACGTCAGCTTTAGCGAAAAATTAGAAAGCACCAACAGAAACGTGATTAATCAAGTACGTTCATCATACAATAATATTTCATCATCAATTAGTGCAATCAAAGCTTATCAACAAGCTGTGGTTTCTGCACAAAGTTCATTAGAAGCAACTAATTCTGGCTATCAAGTTGGAACACGAACAATTGTTGATGTATTAAATGCGACAACACAGCTATATAGTGCAAAACGAAACCTATCTGATGCAAAATATAATTATTTAACTAGCTTGCTACAATTAAAATATGCTGTGGGGACCTTAACAGCTAATGATCTAGTTTATTTAAACAATATGCTAGGTAAAGAAGTTAGTACTTTAGCTACGATAAAATAATCATTAATTCTGTTATGACAACTGTTTAAAAGGCGAATAAACCGCCTTTTTTTATTATGTCACTAAAAAAATATCTACCACTTCAGATCTAGTCTTTACTGAAGGGCTTGCGCAGGAATTAAAACAAGCTAACGTCAATTAATAACAAAAGGATTTGTTGGGCTGTAACGAAAACCGAATTTGGTGAAAAGCCAATAATATCAGTCAATACAATAATGATGAGAGTTTTACCTAGCACCATACAGCAAAGCAAATCGCCAATTTTTTACTGGCTTTATACGATAGCAACAAAGTTATTGGTGAGATTAATACTAAAGATTTCTCTTTTTCACTAAAAGATAGCCTATTTTCTTATTCAGGAAATCCGTCAGAAAACCAAAAGTAAGAAAATAATGAATTTACTAGCAATATTCAATCGAAAATATTAATTTTAACAAAAATGAGTTTTGGCAATCGTTATTTTGATTGCCAATTTCAGTATAAAGAAAGAGAAATATAGTATATCGATTTAAAGTGGCTTTTTATTTACTTCGATTAAAAAATGGCGTTTAAATGAAATTGGACGCCAGACATGAAATAGGTTTCTAAGTGTAAACGGAAAGGTTTTTATAGGTTTTTTAAAAAGTTTAAGTAACCAACCATCAGTTCCCTCAAACGACATAAATTCAAAACTTAATGTATGATCCGATAAAATTTTAATATTCCAAAGCCCACAAGCGCTAAGCCAAGCATATGCTCCACCGCCAATTTTGGCACGATCAACGATATGGTAGTTTTTTGAATCAAGTAGATAGATGAATAAAACTTCTTCCCAAGGACCACCATCTTCCGTCACAAAAATTAAAACGTAACAGTCATCATAGCTAAAAGCCATTTCTAAATAGCGACCTTCTAGTTTTTCATCATAGCAAACACCATCAACTTCAACAAGCGAGCTAATTTTACCTCTTTTGCTTTTAGGTAGCGGTTTTAATGTAATATTAGATATCGGTTTTATCATGTTTATCCCAAAAAATGCTTATTAATAAAAACCTATCAATAAGAAACTTAATAAAGTCAACAATTAATAAGCAAAATAATAAAATACCCATATTGAAAATAAATTATAAAACTAATTAATGAATAGAACTTGAATTAATATTATTACAATATAAAAACCAATATACACACAATTACATTTGAATTAGATTCATTAACGATTCTATTTTTGCAATTCTATCTTCAACTTTTTTGGCTGCACCATCCAATGAATATCCATCTTCCATCAATTCTTGAATTAAAACAATTTTTTTTATATTCGCTAAATCAAATTGACGAGACTTAGATTGTGGATCAACCGTTTTAATGATGCCTTTTTCTTCCCAATATCGTAATTTTCTAACTGGAATTTTTGTCATCTCAGAAACCTCTCCAATACCAACAATCACGGTTGATAAAAAGTCATCATATGCATTTTTAGCAGAGATATCTTCCATAATAAAACCTTTTTCATCGTTTATTTTTTTATATTTTATCGATTAAATTATATTGTACAACAAATTATGTTGATTTAAAAACTAT
>NZ_LZGZ01000135.1:0-2831 GCF_001690515.1 Gilliamella sp. Fer4-1
CTATACGGCCCCGGTAATGTGGTTTCTAACACCGTTCCATTGCCAAATAATAAAAATGTTAAATTAAGAGGTCAGCGACATCCTAAATCCAAAATTGTGTTTGATAATAGAGGATTAGGTATTTTTGATGATATTGCACGATATGACACCGTGTTGCCAAGCGCTGAATTTTACAATAAAAGTTATCGAGGCCAAATGAAAATGGCAACTGAAGATTTACGAAGAGCTATCCAACGGGGAGAAGTAAATCCTGGGATATTTACACCAGAGCAGTTAAAAGCAATTAATGCCGGTAAATCTAAAATACCTGATTATATTTGGCATCATCATCAACATCGCGCTAGAATGCAACTGGTTCCAACAAAAGAACATTTAGAAACAGGCCACATAGGTGGCGAAGCATTATCTAAGGGGAAATAAATATGTTAGGATTAGTAAAAGGCAATGATCAGACTATTGGTTTTGTATATTATTGTTTACTATGTGGCGTTATCAATATGGATGAGGTCAATCGTTGGGCTGAAAAAGTCATTGGTGAAAATGAAGTGAGCGATTTACCCGATTATATTTTTGATTTGATTGATTTAAAAGGAACAATTAGAGATCTCCAAAGGTTAATTGATTTTTTCCCTAACTGGAGATGCACGAAAGCGCAAAGAAAGGCTATTTATGGCATAGCGGTCAAAAGAGGGGAAAAATTATCTCAAGACGATGTCTCATTTAATGAAGAACAAGCATTAGAAGCTTTAAAAAAACACCCAGAAGTCGAAAAATTGTTCAGAGAAACATTCCCTTTTATCGATTTTTAATTGTTTAATTCGCCAGCTTATATCTCTACCATAAGAATGGGTAGAATTCTCGCTAGCATGATGAGCAGAAAAGATTTATTTACTTTTCTGCTTTTTTTATGCGACTTTAAAAATACAGTATTGTGGCGCTACTGGCAATCGCCTAACCTTTTTTAGTGATAAACACTTTGAGTATGACCGCTTTGGTAACCTAATTGCCGAAAAACGCGGAAAAGACCACAGTCTAGTTACCCACTATGAATACGACTGCCGGCATCGACTTATCAAAGTGATTAAACCGACGGGGCTTATCATCACCTATACTTATGATGCCTTTAATCGGCGTACTAGCAAAACTGTGGATGGTAAAACCACCGAGTTTATGTATTCGTCTCATCCATGAGACTCACCCTTGCAGGGCCAACGCTAAAGCGTTGTTCAAATTTGTTCCAGACAAATTTGTGGCAAGGTAGTAAACTTATTGCCGAGACCGATAACGATAAACACTGGCAAAGCTACCTTTACGAGCTAGACTCTTACCGTCCCTTAGCCCTTGTGCATGGCAATGCGCAGCAAGATAATATCAAACTCTACTGGTACCAAAACGACCACCTCGGCACACCCATAGCCCTTACCGGCAGCTTAGGTGACACCCTCTACGAATGCCAGTATAATGCCTATGGTCAGATAATAAACGAAACCTACCATCAGGACGATACTCAAGCCTGCCCCGATAATCCGTTAAGATTCCAAGGGCAATATTATGATGAGGAAACTGGGCTTCATTATAACCTAAACCGTTACTACGACCCATTTACCGGCAGATATATCACCCAAGACCCACTAGGTATACAGGGTGGGTTAAATAGTTATCAATATGCCAATGGCGATCCGATAAATTGGATAGATCCGTTAGGATTAATTAAGGTTGAAAATAATGGGTTTGGGGGGGGTGTTGGAAAGGGGACGAATGGGAATAAAGTAGGAAATCTTGAACCAGGAAATCCAGCAAGTACAAGTATTTCAAGAGATGGCGATCGTTTGGTTTTAAATCAAGGGCAACTACCAACTTGTGGGCCGAACTCTTGCGCAATGGTTATGGACACTGCTGGACTGAAATATGATTTAGGAAAATTGGTCACAGATGCAAAAGTTACGACTAATGGTGCAAGAATGAATGACCTTGCTACAGCAATGCGTAACCAAGGATTATCCGATGCGAAGTTCACAGCAAAAATTTCAATTGAAGACTTGGCTTTAGCCACATCAAAGGGAAATCCTGTAATTGTAGCAATGAAATTAGATCGGGGTGGCCATGCTGTTGTTGTTGATGGTATTACAGTAAGAAATGGTCAACAAGTTGTTGCTATAAGAGACCCTGCATTAGGTCGACAATATTTTACCCCATTAAATGAGTTTAAAGAAAAATTCATGGGGCAAGCTATTATAACAAATTCCCCAAAATAATAAGGAATAGAAATGAATATTGATTTAAGTTGGTTATCCAGACAATCAGGAGGAAATAAATACCTTTTAGGATATTTATTTATATCAACAAAAAATAATGATCTGTTTGGTTTTATTTCGAATGTGAGTAACATTCAGGAAGTTAAAGAAAATAGAAAAATATTTCTAACAGAACAAGCTATAACTCAGATAATGGAGCAAGATGAAACTTTTGGAGCCTTAGTCGGCGGAGAGTTTTTATATTTTGCAATGCCTATTATTATAGAAGCTCTCAAAGTATTTCAAGTTGAAGATAAGATATATCTGGATAAAAATAGTATTATTATTCTGTATGAGAATGATGATACACAGAAAATCCTTATTTAAGGATAACCTCACCTAACAAGTGGGGATCTTTTTTTATTGGAATGGCAACACATATTCAAACAAAAAAATTAAGGGATAAGTGTTTTTTAAATTCAACAGAAAGCAAGTAGCCTAACGAAGAATGTAATCGATTATTATCATACCAATAGGCATAAGCCGAAAAAGCGCGTTATAACTCAGTCTCAGTCATTGACTGACTCAGCAAATAAA
>NZ_LZGZ01000136.1:0-2364 GCF_001690515.1 Gilliamella sp. Fer4-1
CTGTACGATTGCCGTTCTCATCAATTTCATTTAAAACTAGAATATCCCCGACCTTGTAATTACGATCGTTGTAGCGAATTTCGGCTCTTTTCTGACATTGAGTAACGTCCATAAAATATTCAGATTTTATTTTTAATTCGTGTGTAGTCATGATTGGTTACCTAATATTTTTCCCCAATTTTGGGGAGAGTTGTTTATTATTTGTACTTTGATTCCCCCGAATCGGTGAATCAAAGATTGAAAAATGTTCGATTAATTATTCATTCTTATATACAAACCCATTTTTTATAAATGTCATCCAGTGCGTATTTGAACGTTTTCCGCTAATGTGTCCAAACACCGGTTTATACTCTGTTAGCGCTAAAATAGATTTAACTGGTATATCTGTTTCATTCCATTTAAATATTAATGTTCCGTTGTTTTTTAGTACGCGAAAACATTCACTAAAGCCTTTTCTTAAATCATCTTGCCAAGTTGACTTATTAAGTTGGCCATATTTTTTTGCTAGCCAACTGCGGCGGCCAACTTTGATTAGATGGGGCGGATCGAAACAAACCAGATGAAATGATTCATCTGAAAATGGCAAATTTGTAAAATCAAGTTGCACGTCTGGATTAATTTCTAACGCTCGCCCATCACATAAAATGTGATTCTCTTTTCGTTTATCGCAAAATAAAACTCGATCATCATGTTTGTTAAAATAGAACATTCTAGAGCCACAGCAAACATCTAGTACTGGTTTATTCATGATTATTTCCTATAGATAATAGAAATAGCACGCCAAATAATTAGCGCAGATATTTTTAATAAATTAATGGAATAGGGTGGTTGTTCAGTGAGTTATTAACAGATTTTGCGGATTAAAAAAGGGCATAATGCCCTTAATTTATAGTTTCTGTAATTGTTTCTTTTCTAGCTGTTGTTTAAACATCGAGGCAACAAAAGCACCGTCGCCAAAATGATCGTGAAGTCTTATACCGAAATTAGACCCCAGCATTTTAAAAACATCGTATAAGCGATTATCTATGTAGAAATCGTTCAACCAAAGCATGTGATGAACTAAACAAATTAGGTTGGTTCTGCTTACCTCAATCACATCTTTTCTTGTTTTTGCAACCCCACCCAACCACTCTATAGCCTCGTCGAACTTACTAGCAAGTAAATCTTGGTAACGTGGTATCTTGAAGTTTTCATAGAATTTAGTGTAGATAGCTTGGTAATGTTCACCAGTCCTGTATGAACGTTCGTTTACCGCTTGTTTGATTGCTTGTTGCTGTTCGGTGCTAATTGTTAATGAATATGAGCCTGTTTTGCGGATTGTTGGTAATACTTCATCAAATACCCAATTTTGGAAGTCTATGGCTTCTTTTTTATTACTGCGAAAAATAACGCGGTATAAATTAGGTTCGTTAATGAAAGTTAATTCTCTTTGTTGCCCAGATGACCTGAGGTACATTTTATGTACCCCAGCTTCAGAAAGATTGAAACGACTAGATTTAGCATTTGATATATTTAAAATTTCTGCTATATCTTTTAAGCAAAACAATGGCTCATTGTTTACTATTTGAATGCGTACTTGGGATTGGTTGAAGTTAAAAACAGATATTTGATTTGACATATTTTGTACCTTTCGTAAAGTTTAGTTAGTTGATCACTTAGTGGGTGATCGGGCTTCAACTACCGCTTTACGACGGCGAGACTTATTTCTCTTTCGAGTATTGTATTTCGTCTTCTCGACCCGATCATAGATATGATCAAATGCCTAAATAACAGGCATAAAAAAACCGCTAGGCTATCGGGTGCGGAAGTCCGCGTAAAGTTGTAGTATTTACAACTATACAACCCGATAAAATTATTGTCAAACTAAAAAGGTATACTGTCATCATCAAACGTATCTTGCTGCTGTTGACTAGCGTTATTATTGTCACGACCGCCTAAAATCTGCAACGTACCGCCTATTGGGTTAATAACAACTTCTGTCGTATAATGATCGTTACCTGATTGATCTTGCCATTTTCTCGTTTGTAGTTGCCCTTCAATATAAACTTGTGAGCCTTTTTTGATGTATTCGTTAGCAATTTCGGCTAACTTGCCATAAATAACAATTTTATGCCATTCAGTGCGCTCACGAGTTTCGCCAGTCTGTTTATCTTTCCAGGATTCTGATGTTGCTATACTTAAATTAGCTACAGCGTTACCATTTTGCATGTATCGAACTTCTGGGTCTTGTCCGACGTTGCCAACTAAAATCACCTTGTTTATTCCACGTGCCATTTTATTTCTCCAATTTTTTTACATCTCTGTATACATGATGATCATAAGTAAAATATTTCATAATTTACTCCTAAATATTGATTTAATCCG
>NZ_LZGZ01000137.1:0-1172 GCF_001690515.1 Gilliamella sp. Fer4-1
AACCCAAAATTGATGATTATTTTTTACGTGTTGAATTGGCGCAATATGCCCCACAAGCACAAACAGCGCTTAACGTAGACGAAAAGTATATCGTACCGACACAAAATGGATTATTGTCTGATTCGGCCTTAGCCGAATTACCTCTATCAAAAATTGACACAGTTGAGGTACTTGATTTAGTTAATGGAATAAACCCTCTTTGGAAAACTAAAATTAGTCGGTTTAAAACATTAGTAGAAACATCCTTATCCAATTCAGACCAGCTAACACAGCAAGAATGGCAACATATTCAACAAAGCTTGCAAGCTTACGCTAAACTGATTAGTTCTAAGCCCGAATTAGCACAATTAACTGTTGCAATTGAACCCTCTGCCAGCATAGAAGATATACCAAATAATCTCATGATTAGCCTAGCTAACGACGATTTGTTAACCGAATTTCAGCAAATGGTTGAACAAGATAATAAAACGCCAATATCGGCGTCAGACATTCTCATATTAGAAAAATTAGTCTTATTTCATAAACATTTATATCGTTTATTGGTTAACTTTGCGTCTTTTGCTGACTTCTTCTCACCAAATACGCGAGCTGCATTTCAGCTTGGTAAGCTTTATATTGATGGTCGCTGTGCAACCCTTTGCGTTGCAGTTGATAATATTGCTAAGCACGTAACAATGGCAAATTATTCCGAACTTTGTTTACTTTATTGTGAATGCACAAGGCATGGGCAAAAGCAACTCATTGCCGCGGCAATGACAGCAGGGCAAGGCGATTTATTACTTGAAGGTCGCAATGGTGTATTTATCGATAATAAAGGAAATGATTGGGATGCCAATGTGGTTAAAATAATCACTAAGCCAATTAGCATTCAACAAGCAATTTTAGCACCTTATCAACGTATTGGTCGCTGTATTACTGAACAAATTAACAAATGGGCTAGCAGTAAAGATGCCAATATTGAAAAATCAAGTGAACAAGCTTTGCAAAACCCAGCAAATAAATTTGATATTGGTAAAAGCGTTGGTATTTTTGCCGCAATTGGTTTAGCTGTAGGTGCAATAGGTACGGCATTAGCCTCTATTTTTCAAGCAATTTTTTCGCTAACTTGGTGGCAATTTCCTTTATTCTTTATTGGATTATTCTTAATTATTTCAGGACCGTCTGTTATTTTG
>NZ_LZGZ01000138.1:0-16593 GCF_001690515.1 Gilliamella sp. Fer4-1
AATAAGAGAGTATGTTCGCATAACTTCGATGCTATGTTTTGATGAATTTAATGAGCCAGATATTCGCCCAACAATCCATTAATAATAGTAATTACACACCTCAAGGTCATTATAATGATAAACACCGATATCAAAACAGAACTCTTGGCACGGCGAGAGAAATTATTAGTCGAAATGGTGCCAAATAGTATTGCTCTTTTTTTTGCAGCTCCAGAAGTTGTACGTAGTAATGATACGCATTACCCGTATCGACAAAATAGTGATTTTTGGTATTTTACTCTTTTTGCCGAACCAGAAGCGGTTTTTGTGGTTATTAAACAAAAGGATAACACGGCGAAATATGTATTATTTAACCGCAAAAAAGATGCTTTGGCAGAGATATGGACAGGTTACCGTTTAGGTCAGCAAGCCGCATTAAAGGCTATATTTATTGATGAGGCATATTTATTTGATGAAATTGATAGGATATTACCTGATTTATTAAATGGTAAAACGGCAGTTTATCATGCTGATCAACAGTATGCATATGCAGATGGTATTGTGGATCATGCGATTAACACCTTACGACAAGGTAGTAGAATGAATTTATCTGCACCTAACTGTAAAATTGATTGGCGTCCTATCGTCCATGAAATGCGCATGGTTAAATCAGATTTTGAAATAAAACTTTTACGTCAAGCTTGCAAGATTAGTGCAAAAGCTCATATTAGCGCTATGCAGAGATGTCAACCGAATATGTATGAATATCAATTAGAGGCCGAAATTTTACATGATTTCGCTTGGCATGGCGCCCGCTCACCGTCTTATAATACTATTGTAGGTAGTGGTAATAATGGTTGCATTTTACATTATGAAAATAACAGTGATCAGTTAAAAGATGGTGATTTAGTTTTGATTGATGCGGGTTGTGAATACCAATACTATGCAGGAGATATTACACGCACTTTTCCGATTAATGGTAAATTTAGCCAAGCTCAGCGTGAAATTTATGACATTGTTTTAGCATCGCAATATCAAGCTATTAAATTATTTAAGCCAGGCACATCAATTATGGATGTGAATAATTATGTTGTTAGAACGATGGTAGAGGGTTTAGTTAAATTAGGTATTATGCAAGGAGATATAGATACTTTAATTGCTAACAAAGCCTACACTCACTATTATATGCATGGTTTAGGACATTGGTTAGGCATAGATGTGCATGATGTTGGTAGTGATCGCAGCCGCATTTTAGAGCCAGGTATGGTATTAACAGTTGAACCTGGGCTTTATATTAACCAAGATGCAAATGTGCCGGCACAATATAAAGGCATAGGCATTCGGATTGAAGATAATATTTTAATTACTGAGTCAGGCAATGAAGTATTGACCTCTGATGTGCCCAAAGATCCAGTGAAAATTGAAAAATTGATGGCAAACAAATTTGCTTATTAGTTGTATCGTTGCCATAATTTTTTAATTGAAGTTATGGCTTTTCTATCGACATCATTATTAACCTAGACTAATTGATTTATCGCGATTAAAGATAATTTTTATTTTTAAATCTTTGCTAGCAATTGGTTGATACTTCCAACTTTTCATGGCGTTGATTACTGAACGATTAAAAATATTATTAGGATTAGCCTCTATTATCCGAATATTTTCAACCCGCCCATCTTTGTTAACATCAAACATAGCAATCACATAACCTTCTAAACGCATATCAAGCGCTCGCCGTGGGTATTCGGGTTGATTTCGTCTAATTGGTGAAGGGTTGCCTGAATATCGCTGACTATCTGAAATCTTTGGAGCTACGGAAGTATTAGCGACATTTTCACTGGCAACCTCTTGCCTGACTTGTTGACGTGAAGCTTTTGGGGCTGGTGAGCGTTGTTTCTTCTGTTTTGATTCTTTTTTCACCACGATGTTCTTTTGGGGATCTACAGTAGGTTTGTTAGGTATTTTTTCAACAATAGGATCGGTTGTTTCTTCTTTAACAACTTCTGGTTCAACAACTGGATCAGTGGGAATTTCTTCAATCGGTTTATTATCAATAAGTTCGCTATTTTCCACACCTTTAATATCGGGGGTATTTTCTACTAATGATTGCTCGGGAGCTGCCAATTGCGATAAATCGACCATAACAGCTTTAATTGCATTATCGCCTTCATCAATAACAATATTTTCAGCAAATAAGGCCGAGCTAAACAGTAGTGCAAATAATACAAGATGTGACACTACGGAAGCCGATGTACATATATAGCGACTCTTAGGCTTCTTTTTCGTAGGGCTCAAAGGAGCTTTAGCATTATCTATGTCTATATCAAAGTTAATCTTCATAGCAATAATCATTTTTAACTTAAGTTAAGTATTCTAGATGAAAATGCTTATCATTTGTAGCATTTTTTGAAATATGATAGATAAGACCTTGTTGCATCATGATATTTATCAGATAATAGAAAATAGATATCTATTATTTGTAATGGTTAGGCTGATGAACACTCCGTCAATGAATCAAATACTCGATCTTGTTAAAGACGATTTAATAAAAGTAAATCAAGCTATACAAGCAGAACTTAGTTCTGATGTGGCTTTAATTAATCAGTTAGGTAATTACATCATTAGTAGTGGTGGAAAGCGCATACGCCCTGTTATTGCATTATTAATTGCTAAAGCACTTCACTATCAAGGCGATAAACATATTATCACAGCAGCTTTTATTGAATTTATTCATACTGCCACTTTATTGCATGATGATGTTGTTGATGAGTCTGACTTACGCCGTGGTAAATCGACCGCTAATGCAATTTTTGGTAATGCTGCAAGTGTGCTTGTTGGTGATTATATTTATACACGTTCTTTTCAAATGATGGTGCGTACAGAATCTTTTAAAGTATTGACGATCATGTCGGCGGCAACAAATGTGATTGCTGAAGGTGAAGTACAACAATTGATTAATTGTAACGATCCCGATATCACGAAAGAACAATATTTAGATGTTATTTATCGTAAAACCGCACGTTTATTTGAGGCGACCGCGCATTCTGCTGCGGTCTTAGCTGGTGCAAACGAGCAACAAGAGATTGCTTTGCAAGAGTATGGCAAATATTTAGGTACAGCTTTTCAAATCATTGATGATCTACTCGATTATAGCGCTGATAGCAACCAAAAATTAGGTAAAAATTTAGGCGATGATCTTAACGAAGGTAAACCAACCTTACCGCTTTTACATGCAATGCGCCACACTAAAAATGCTCAAGATGCAACTTTAATTCGTCAAGCAATAGAGCAAGGTAATGGGCGAAATTTATTAGATCGTATATTACAAATCATGGATGAATGTGGGTCGCTAGATTTTACGTTACAAACCGCTCAAGAAGAGGCTCAAAAAGCGTTTGATGTTGTCGCTATTTTACCCGATTCACCCTATAAACAAGCATTACAAGATCTTGCCTTATTGTCAGTAAAAAGAGAGAACTAATTAACAGATAAACTAGTCTGTTATTAGTTAATTTTATGTTCAAGTGCATGCCTACTTAAAATGCTTTGTCACCCGTTGTATATGCAATAATTCCAAAGTTCAATTATGGTAATTCTGTATGCTTAGAAGATTTTTGCCTATTTTTTTTATTTTAATTTCAATGATTTCGGTTCAAGGTAGCGCATCTATAGCCAAATATTTGTTTCCTATTCTCGGACCTCAAGGAATGACTGCTTGGCGGTTATTTTTTTCGGCAATTTTGTTAGTTTTGATATTTAAACCATGGCGCAAAGCCATGACCAAAAAAGCATTGAAATACATTTTTTTATATGGCATATCAATTGGTTGTATGAATTTAGCTTTTTATAATGCGATTGCAAGAATTCCGATAGGTATTGCTGTTGGTATTGAACTCACTGGACCTATTGTAGTGGCAATGTGCTCTTCTCGAAAAGTGCTTGATTTTATTTGGTTAGGTGTTGCCGTTGTCGGCCTTGCTATGCTTTTGCCTATTCATCAAGCATCAAACCATTTAGATCCCATTGGGATTTTATATGCGCTATTAGCAGGAAGTGGTTGGGCATGTTATATCTTATTTGGGCGTAAAGCTAGCGCCCTTCATGGTTCATCAAGTGTCGCAATTGGGTCGGTTATTGCTTCGTGCTTTTTATTTCCTATCGGTATCTGGCAAACTAGTAGCGCCATGTTTTCATTAGAACTTATTCCGATGGTTTTTGTCGTTTCATTATTGGCATCGGCAATTCCTTATGGGTTAGATATGATGGCTTTGCCTAAATTACCGGCTAAAACATTTAGTACATTAATGAGTTTATCGCCCGTTTTTGCAGCACTTTCTGGACTGATTGTGTTACATGAACAATTAACCTACTATCAGTGGTTAGCAATTGTTTTTATCATTATATCGTCGATGGGGACAGTACTTGCAATCAGTCAACCGAAAAAGATTAAATCGACTAGACCAAGCAATTAACGGTAATACCGTGCTGTTGCGAGCACGGTAATCTTTGCAGAAAACTTTTAGTTAAAGATAGGACAGCTATTTTTTTAGCTAAAAAACAGTGTATATGGTGATTTAACGAGGTGGGAATCCCATGCCTCCTCCGCCCATTAATCCTTTCATTTGGCGCATCATTTTCATCATGCCTCCACCTTTCATTTTCTTCATCATTTTTTGCATATCTTCGAACTGTTTTAATAGTTTATTGACATCTTGAACTTGAGTTCCTGAACCATTTGCAATGCGGCGTTTGCGCGACCCTTTAATAATTTCAGGGTTAGCGCGCTCTTTTAATGTCATTGAGCCAATAATTGCTTCCATTTTTATGGTAATTTTATCATCCATTTGAGCTTTGATGTGATCTGGAAGTTGACCAACACCTGGTAATTTAGCTAGCATTGCTCCCATTCCGCCCATATTACGCATCTGTTTGAGTTGATCTTGAAAATCGTTAAAATCAAATTTATCGCCTTTTTTTAGCTTTCTAGCAATTTTTTCAGCTTTTTCGCGATCGACATTACTTTGTAGTTCTTCAATTAAAGAGATGACATCTCCCATCCCCAAAATTCGTGAAGCAATACGGTCTGGGTAAAATGGCTCTAACGCATCAGTTTTTTCTCCCATCCCTAAAAATTTAATTGGTTTACCTGTGATATGGCGAATAGATAATGCTGCCCCACCACGAGCATCACCATCAACTTTGGTTAAAATCACACCAGTGAGTGGTAAAGCATCGTTGAATGCTTTAGCTGTGTTTGCTGCATCTTGCCCTGTCATAGCATCAACCACAAACAATGTTTCAATTGGATTAATTGCTTGATGTAGTGCTTTGATTTCATCCATCATGTCATTATCAATGTGCAAACGACCAGCGGTATCGACAATGAGCACATCAAAAAATTGCAATTTTGCATGGGAAATTGCTTTATTAACAATATTAACAGGTTTTTCAGTAATATCAGATGGGAAGAATTCGACATCAATCGCTTTAGCCAGTGTTTCTAACTGTTTAATTGCAGCTGGTCGATAAACGTCCGCAGACACAACTAGCACTTTCTTTTTTTGTTTTTCTTTGAGGAATTTAGCTAGTTTAGCGACACTGGTTGTTTTACCTGCACCTTGTAATCCTGCCATTAACATGACAGCGGGAGGCTGGGTTGCCAAATTAAGTGAACTATTGACTTCCCCCATTGCGCTTGTCAGCTCGGCTTGAACTATTTTAATGAATTCTTGACCAGGTGTAAGACTTTTGCTGACATCTAAGCCAACAGCTTTTTCTTTAACTTGATTAATAAAGTCACGAACCACAGGCAGTGCAACATCAGCTTCAAGTAATGCCATACGTACATCGCGTAGTGCATCTTTGATATTGTCTTCAGATAATCGCCCACGGCCACTGATATTGCGGAATGTCTGTGATAAACGGTCGGTTAAATTCTCAAACATATTAACTCTCGTAATAAATAAAAAATTACGATTATCATATCAGAAAATTACCATAAGTCCCACGATCATAATTTTGCGTTGACTTGACACCAAATTGTGTTCCTGTTGAAATGAGGGGAAGAGAAAAAGATCACATTGATTATTTTAATAATTAAAAAAGCAAATAATAGATTAAAAAGGAGAAAATCGAATATGGCAAAAGTAATTAGCACTGACAAAGCACCTGCGGCTATTGGCCCTTATGTTCAAGCTGTCGATTTAGGTAATATGTTATTTGCCTCAGGGCAAATCCCACTAAATCCAACAACAGGTGAAATGCCAAGTTGTGTGAAAGAGCAAGCGAAACAGAGTTTAGCTAATGTTAAAGCGATTGTCACAAAAGCAGGTTATCAAGTGAATAATATCGTTAAAACCACTATTTTTTTAGCCGATATGAATGACTTTACCACTGTAAATGAAGTATATGAAGCATTTTTTACTGAAAATAATGCTTCTTTCCCTGCTCGTTCATGTGTCCAAGTTGCACGAATCCCTAAAGATGCTAAAGTTGAAATTGAAGTTATTGCCGCTAAATAAATTACTTATCTGATTAGCACCAAAAGGTGCTAATGTTTGTCAAAAACTTTCAGTAAATAAAGCGTTTTAGTATAAATTGCACTAAAAAACGTTACATTTTGAGTTATTTTAACCTTTAATTCTTTTTAGCAAAAAAGCTGCAAATTTCTAACCAAAAATCAATTTAATTATTTATTGTTAACCTGTTATTTAGTGATTGATTGCTGATTTAGTTGGTGCAATAATCTACAATAATTTATTACTATTTTTTGTGTCAATTTGGATTGTAAATATGTTTGAAAAAGTAGAGCCATATGCAGGGGATCCTATTTTATCATTAGTAGCTGAATTTATTAATGATAGTAGAGATAATAAAACTAATTTAAGTATTGGTTATTATTATGATGAAAACAGCATAGTTCCTCAATTACAATGCATTAAAACGGCTCGCAATTATGTCTATCACCATAACCAAGATGCTCAGTTGTATTTGCCGATGAGTGGTTTACCCGCTTATTGCCAAGCAATTCAATCATTATTATTTGGTGACGACCATGTGGCTTATCAAAACAAACGTATTGCAACGATACAAACATTAGGCGGATCTGGTGCACTTAAGGTGGGGGCAGATTTTTTATATCGTTATTTTCCAAATTCGCAAGTCTGGGTCAGTGATCCAACATGGGAAAATCATATTGCTATTTTTAATGGCTCAGGTTTTAAAGTAAATAAATATCCATACTTTGATGCACAATCCTGTGGTGTAAAATTTGAAGCAATGCTTGAAACATTAAATCAATTACCAGCCCAAAGCATTGTTTTACTACACCCTTGTTGCCATAATCCAACTGGTGCTGATTTAACGCAAGCACAGTGGGATAAAGTGATAGCGGTTTTACAAACACGAAATCTTATTCCATTTATGGACATCGCTTATCAAGGTTTTGCTCAAAGCATTGACGATGATGCTTACGCGATTAGAAAGATGGCTGATGTTGGCTTGTGTGGATTTATCAGTAACTCCTTTTCAAAAACATTTTCACTTTATGGTGAACGCGTTGGCGGGCTATCTGTTTTATGTGATAACAGAAAAGTAGCTAGCCACGTATTAGGGCAGTTGCAAGCAACTGTCCGCCAGAATTACTCTAGCCCAGCAGCTTATGGTGCGCAGTTAGTTAGTTATGTTTTAAATAATCCAGAACTTAAAACACAATGGCTTAAAGAACTCGATGCAATGAGAAATCGAATTGCAATAATGCGATCTACGCTGGTTGAATTATTAAAAAAAGCTGCTCCTGAGCGTAATTTTGATTATTTGGTTAAACAGCGAGGCATGTTTAGTTATACCGGTTTTAGTAAAGAGCAAGTTACACAATTGAAAGATAATTTTGCTGTTTATTTGGTGGGCAGCGGAAGAATGTGTGTAGCGGGTTTAAATCACCATAATATCGACCGTGTGGCAGAAGCATTTGCTACATTAAAATAATCATATTACTAAAAGGAGTATATTTTATGTTCCGTAAAATGCTAATTCTAATGTTAGGTGTGGCGATGACAACTCTTATTGTTGGATGTAACACTGTTAAAGGTGTTGGCGAAGATGTTGAATCAGGTGGAAAGGCCATTTCGCATACTGCTGAAAAAGTCAGTGATAAAATGTAATTAAGGATATAGATATGCCTATAAACATTCTAACATCTGGAATATAGTTAGAATAAAAATGTTACGTATTTTATCTATAGTGATATTTTTTTTACTTGTTGGGTGTGGTTCGTTAAACTTTCGAACTACACCTTTAACTATGGAAAATTGCCAATACTCAAACCTATTTGGTATTGAATTTATATTAAATCCCCTTCCTGCAAATACACCAATTTATCAGCATGTTTATATTACCCAAAGCCGAGAAGGCAAACATTTACCGAGTAGTTATGCAGGAGTAAAAGGTAAGTTAACAGATCAAATTTTTATCCGCGATTATCCCAAAGAAACATTCTGGCGAACACCTAACTTATTTGAAAGATCTTCTCTGTACGATGATGGTTATGATGATCTTTATATTAGCAAAGCGCAAAAAGAAGCACGTGATCGTAAAGCCAAATTTGTAGTAAGACAAGCCATTTTACAAAATTGCCAAATCGTCTATATCGCTATTGATTCTTTAGCCAAAGACAGGGATAATCTTTCGCTAATTCAATCTAGCGATTTATCAATCATAAAATAAGAGCAAAATTGTCAAGGAAATAGAGCTGAAAAGTCTGTTGCTAATGTTAGTTAGGCCAGTTATAAGTTTTATTCACTTTGCTGATGTTATTTTTATACGCTAGATATGATTGTATCGAGTGATATGTAGTCACAATGAATCGATCCAGAAAGCGACATAACCAATTTTAGCTATTTTTTAAAGTGGCTATACAATATTAGGATTGTTTATGCAGTTTTCACATTATTAAATACAGAGTTAAGCCTTTTAATATTGCAATTTTAATTTTTCTGATATGAAAGTTGCTATTAAGACGATTATTTATACCTGTATATTTATCCTTTATATATTAAAGTCAATGCGAGTTAAAAACACATATGTTAATGGCACTGCAGCCAAGGTATCTGTAGTACCATTGTTAGTTAATTTGTTTTAAGGAAATAAAATGACATTAAATTTAGACAGTTCAACCAATAAGAAAGTCAAAAAAGCCGTTATTCCTGTTGCTGGTTTGGGTACACGCATGTTGCCCGCAACAAAAGCTATTCCCAAAGAGATGCTTCCGGTTGTTGACAAACCACTGATTCAATATGTGGTTAAAGAGTGTATTGCAGCTGGCATAACTGAAATTATTTTTGTAACCCACTCATCAAAAAACTCAATTGAAAACCATTTCGATACCAGTTTTGAATTAGAAGCCATGTTAGAAGCACGTGTTAAACGTCAGTTATTGCAAGAAGTACAAGGTATTTTACCTAAACATGTCACAATAACCAGTGTTCGCCAAGGTTTGGCTAAAGGGCTGGGTCATGCAGTGTTATGTGCTTATCCTTTGGTGGGCGATGAACCATTTGCTGTTGTTTTACCTGATGTGATTATTGATGAGTATGAAAGTGATTTAACCAGCGATAATTTAGCCGCAATGATTAATAATTATCATGAAACCAAACATAGCCAAATCATGGTTGAGCCAGTACCCAAAGAGTTAGTCTCTTCTTATGGTATTGTCGATTGCCGTGGTGAAGTATTATCTGCAGGCAATGTTGCACAAATGTATAGTGTTGTTGAAAAACCCTCTATTGAAGATGCACCATCAAACCAATCTGTGGTCGGGCGTTATGTTCTATCTGAAAAGATTTGGCCGTTACTTGCTAAAACACCATTAGGTGCAGGTGGTGAAATTCAGTTAACTGATGCCATTGCAATGTTACTTGAAGAAGATAGTGTTGATGCTTATTGCATAAAAGGTCGTAGCCACGACTGTGGTAATAAACTCGGTTATGTGCAAACCTTTGTTCAATACGCAATGCGCCACAAAAGTTTAGGTAAAGATGTTAAAGCATGGTTAAAGACGCTTTAGTTTTAATAACATCAAACAATATTAAAAAGACGCAGTTTGCGTCTTTTTTCGTTCTTAAATTTGGCATGGCAAATATTCTATTAATATCAATTTTACCTTTAAAAAGGTATGCAATTTTCGCGTATATTTTGTAGCTCCTTTGGACTATTTTTATAATAGTCTATTTTGGAGGTTTTAATGCGCTTTCCATCGTATTCAATAGAATCAATACAATTGAATACGATAGGATGTCGATAATAACCAAAAAATTGAGGTATAACATAAGTAATTTTGATATTTTTTGGCTGTTGAGATACTGGTTGACTAGCAACAAAAGCATTATTTTTAAAAAAATAATAGCCACCACTAATAACCAATGCTAAAAAAATAGCTCCTAACACCCAAAATACTTTGTGGCTAATTGATTTACTTTTTTTTTCAATAACAATATTACTCATATCTTATTACCTATATTAACTTACTATCACAACACGAGCCTGCATTGAATGCGGTGGTTTGATTTATTTGTTTTAGTTAAGCATTATCATACTTAGCTAGTTATTCATTTATATCTAAATGTGTTAACGGAAGAAAACGATATAAATTACGATAGTTGCTTAATATGTTATTCACTTCTGCTTGTTGTTCTTCGGTTAATTGAGCACTAATTTGTGCTACTTTTGTGGTTGCTTGGGTTTGATTATATTCAACTAATAAACGATACCAAACTAAAGCTAACACTTTATTTTGAGGAATTTCTTTACCTTGTTCATGCATTTGTGCAAATTCAAACCACATTTTATAAATATCGGAAGAGGTTAATTTGGAATCTGCATAAAAATATTTAGAGAATTTATTATTTTGATAGTATTCATTAATTTCTGAATCTAAATAGTACCACCTTAAATCATTCAGTAATAGAATTGATTTAGTATGTTGTAACATATCGATATTTATATTTTCATAATAAAAAACCAAAAGTTTAGCAGCAGCAGGGCTACCTGATTTCAGTAATGTTTTTATATAAGGTAGCACTACATTATTTGGTAAATTAACCATAACTTGTTGCTGTGCCAGTTCAAATATTGCATAAGGGTTATTATTTGTAACTTGAGCTTTCAACATTGCATGGAATTCCTTATATTGCCCTGACATTTTGTAATATTTTACTTTTAAAAATGCTTTCTTGTGATCATTTTTATTACTGCTATCAATCCAATTAAAGAGCAATTCTTTTTTAGGTGTACAAATAAAGGAATCTCTTTTTTTATCCATTTGGCTTAGCAACTCATCTTGTGCAAAGATATCTCCACCAGCAGCAAGTGACAATGCGGCTTTACAACCTTGATACGTTTTTAGCCCATTTCCATTTGAATCATGCTTTATTTTGTGATATGTGGCCTTATCATTTTGGTTCACTTCGCTTTGAGTTTGTAACCAATCCACTCCATCAACCATAACCGTTGGGGAACGGTACACTTGTCGATGATTAAGATATTGGGTTGTTAACCAATCAAATTCAGGATGAGATTTATCAATTGTGATCAAAAAATCCTGAGCAGGTTGATAATCTTGCTTAGCTGCCAAATCAAGATATTGCCAAGCCTCATGATAACTTTTTTCAACACCTTTGCCTAAATAATAAATGACACCTAGCCGATAATTCGCTTTTGAATTACCTAATTTAGCCGCATGTTGGTAATAAGTTATTGCTGTCTTTTCATCCTCAAGAATAAAGTCATATAACGTACCAAATTGATAAAGTACCGTTGGGTTGTTGGGGGCAATTTTTAATGCTGATTGATAAAGAGCCATTAATTCATCTGTTGTCTTACCTTGAATATTTCTAGCATCACGATAAAAACCATAAGCCATTCCCTGTTGTTTGGCAAGTTTCAGCAAAAGAGGAATAGATTCAAGTTGATATAAGAAATCATAGCTTTGAACTTGCAGTGTTTCGACTAGATTTTCTATCAATTTTTCATAAAAAACTTCTTTATCTTTAGGGTTATTTGCAAAAACAGCGTCGATAACTTTTTGGGCTTTAGCCGTATCAAATTTGTTTATATAAAATGGCGTAATAACTTGATGTAAAAATTGATTTTGTAACGATATGTCAGTTGAAGATGTAATGTCTTTATATTCTGTTAAGTTCATCTGATAGTTTGTAAGGTCATCTTGGTACATGCCTAAATGATAATATTTTATTGCTTCTCCAATATCTTTTTCTACACCTAAACCATTTAAATAAAACCACCCTAACTGGAAAGCCGCTTTTTGTTTAGACTCTTTTGGTATGTTAGATTGTTCGACTACTTTTAATAACCATTTTGCTGCCCAAAGGTAATTAGGGGTATCTAATTTAGAACCATCGGGTTGTCCTCCACCCAAAAAGTAACTAACCATTTTCGTTGGTGTTTCTAATGTTTGTTCATCAGCAAATTTACCAATATTGTTTGCTGTCTTTTCAAGCCAATAGAGTGATTTTTTGGGATCATTGAGCTTATCTTGATAAAGTTTATATAGTTGATATTGAGCTAGATTATCAACCTCCCAATCGGTACTTTTACTAGCTATTTTATAATGTTTGATTGCTTTAGCATAATCGGCTTTAACTTCTGTCCCCTCGTGATAAAGCAATCCTAACCAATAATGGGCTTCACCGACACCAAATTTTTTACCATTTGGCTGTGCTAACCAAAATGTGCCTTCAACGATTCGAAATTTTGCTTTGTCTGAAATCGGTGAGGCAGCTCTTTCTAACCAATAAAGCCCTTTTTTAATATCTTTAGGCACCAATTCGCCTGTAATATAAGCAATACCTAAATCTTTTTGGGCGATAGGGTATAAGTTTTCGGCCGATTTTGTTAAAAACTCGATATATTTATCGGCCGATTTATCGCGACAACCTGACAGTTTTTTATTTTGATGACTAAAATATAACTGATTAGTTTGACAATGATAGCTATCGTTTTTTGTTAAAGGGCTATAAGCCTCAGCGATTTTATATTGGGCAACGCTGTCTTTCTTTTCGATAGCTAAATACCAATCTTCTTGATAGATAACGCTTGCAAATGTATGATTTGGGAAAGCCAAAAATATGGCCAATAAAAAAAATACTCTTATATTATTCATTTCATTATGTCTTGCTTGTTCAAGTTTAAATTACAAAATAGATAACGATCTTCCATCAATTTAGCGAAGTTGGATTAATGGAGTTTTATCAACTTCGAACGAAGAAAAATATAAACTAGGTTGATAATGAATTGCCTTTGCATCATAAAGCCGTTCGGTGTTTAGCGAAGGAGTTATATAATATTGTGTTAGGCGTTTATCTTTTGCCCAATTAGGAATATCGCTAAATGAATAATGATAATAGACCAATCTTGATGTTCTACTGCGTTGATTATACCTTGTTGGACTCGATTCAGTTTTATACACATCATTGACTTTAATGTTGCCAAAACAAAACCCCCCTTTTTCTGGATTAAAATACGTTTTACCTTCTTGGGATAATCGATATCTTGTGGCATAAGTTAATGACCCATCCAACTTGGTTATGGATAATTGACGTTTAGTTAATAAGTTTAAATCGACAAAAATATCTACTAGTTCATCATTCAGATTATCTTCAACGATATTGTCATCAAAAATATCTTTAGGGAATTGTCTTACTTCTTCAGGTAAAGAATAACATAATGGTTGATTATTATTGATTATCGATTGTAATTCATCTTTATTAATGTTGTTATCACAAGCCACAAGCGACAAACCACAAAGCAACATAAGTAGTGTTTTTAATTTCATTATTGATGCCATCCTTCGTAGATGTGGGTAATTAAACCAATTCCTGACACGCTATAAAGCTGATTGTTTTTATCTAAACTAAATGTAGCGATTGCGGTCTTTGATGGATTATTAATATACGAATTTTGTTTTGATAAAAGAGGCTCAATATTGGCAGGAAAATCTTCCACTTTATATTGGTACTCAACAGTAACATAATTACCATCTTTATCGGTTTTGCTTATTTTTTCAACCGTGACCTTACCAAAACAAAAACCAGAATGCCGTAATTTAGGCCAAGTTTTATAGTAGCGTTTCCCTTTTTCGGTGAGGTGATAAGTGTATCGATAATCTTTCTCAGAGTGACTTCTCTCTTTGATCGACTCATCAACTAATTCGGCATCGACCGCCATCAATAGAGGCTCTGATACTAAGACAGAATAATCAAAGTGATAAGGGAAATTATCAATGTCTGCAAATACAACGCATTCAACGGGTTCACCATTCTCATTAATTGCATCAAAACGTTGTTGAATTTCTTTTTGCCACTGTTCAGATGTTAAATTAAGTGTCGCATCAGCACGTGACTGATTACTAACGATGGTTAACATCAATGCCATACATAACTGACAAGATGATATATATTTCTTAAATTTCATAAAGTTTTAACGCCCTATACCTGTATCAGAATGATAATAAAATGGTTCAAAAAACAATGCATTTTGCAAGTTAGTTAATTCTTTTGAATTATTTTGTTGTTCCGTTGCATCAATAAGTTCAGTTAATGATATTGGAAAGCAACGTCCCTTATTCAGATAATCAAAATTTGCTATAGAAAGTGCCGAATCTGTTAACGCAAATTGACTACAGCGATAAACAGGTTGCTTATCAAATTGATATTCTGGTCGTATTTTAATTTGCTTAGCCCAATCAAATTCCATTAGCGCAGAATTAGCTAACATATTATTAGGGGGGTTGGTTAAAACAATCATATGATCTTTAACAAAAATGACTTGAGCAATAATTTGACCGGTAATAACTTCTTGTCTGTTATTTTCGCCGATACGTTCAAAAATATAACGATAACCAAATTTCATTGTGTGGTTTTCAACATCTAATTGTGGCTCTATTAACCATTCAAAATGTTGATAGCGATTGCGGTAATTTATCACTTTGCGTTGTAAATTATTTTTTATTTCTTGCAGACGCAGAGGATCATCAAATTGCTTTTTTTCTGCCTTTAAATCAATATAGCCAACATTATGTACAGAAATACACAATTGATTATTATTGCTGTATGCTGGCATCAAAAAACGATTACAATCCTTTTCAAGAAAAGGCCACTCATAATAAATATAGCCATTTGGTATAGTTAAATCAGCAATATCTTTAATATTAACCGTTTCAGGGCCGGCTAAATAGGTTTCATTTTTGGTATGATTGATTGTATTGGTGTTTTTATCATTTTGTTTTTTAGTGACAAAATAATTGGCAATTTCACCGATTTTATCTTTAGGGATGTCAACGACCTTATTTTTTTATCCATCCAAGTATCTCTTTCGACCGATTCATCAACATATCGGTTTAATAAGCACTCTTTTTCAATGTCTAAAGGCCATACAATGTTATCTTGGGGATCTTTTAAAACGATCAAATCTTGCTTACAAGCACTGTTTTGAGTTTCATCGATTTTATCTTCATAGAATAAAACATGACCATCCTGATCCAAAATTTTGGTTAAAAATCCCCCATCTTTATAGTCTTTTTCTGGTAATTTGGTTTTAGCATAAAACAGCACATGATCACCGACTTGAACGGTACTATAGTTATCGTATTTGTCGAGAGTTTCGCCTGTAGCATTAATTAAACGATACTTATCTTCATTACTATCCTTTTTAACCCAACTTACCGAACCATAAAAAGGGGCGACTTGATAAAAGCTATTTTCATAGAGCATTGTCCCTTAGTAATCGTAAAGTTGATATACCATATAATTATCTTGATAATTTTTCACCCAAAAATATTGACCAGAAAGGTCTACATTATCATTAAAATAATAGCTATCGAGCTCCCATGCTCGTGTACCGATATCCACTTCTTTACCGGTTTTTTTATTAATAAGGTATTTGCTGTTCTTTTTGTTACACAGCTGCATGATTTTATCGAGGGTGGCGTCTTGGCAATGTGGATTGTATTTGGTGTTTAGCTTATTGGGATTCTTGCTGACAAATTGCCCCTGCAAGTCAATATACCCCTGTTTATTATCTTGTGTTTTTACTTCGGCGTAACCATTATTAAATGGATTGATTTTTTTGTAATAAACGCCTTTGGGGGTAATTAAATGACCATCGGTATCAATTAAAACCGATACCCCGGTATCTTGATAGTCATAAGCAATTCTTTCATTACCTAAATACGTTAACGACCCACCGGGTTTGAAAGTTAAAATATCACCCTGTTTATCAAAAGAATATTCAAAGTTGTTAACTTGATTAAAATTATTAAAAAAAACATCATTACTTTTTTGTATAATCCAATAATGATCCCTATAAGTTATTGAGTTTTCATCCCCCCTCATTATCGACAATCACCTTACCGCTACGATCGAGTAAAAGATGCTTATAAGGAACATAAAGCCTTGTATCATTAGCATACGACGACATTGAAAAACAGATCAAACCTATTAGATATAAAGCTCTTTTTAATCTTTTTTTTATCACTTATTTATTTCCTTTCCTCAGTAATAATATTCTATTTATTCATGATTTACGGTTGTGTTTATTGAA
>NZ_LZGZ01000139.1:0-12602 GCF_001690515.1 Gilliamella sp. Fer4-1
AGAAAATCTTGCTATTTTATAAATTATATTTATTTAATTTTAAGGAATTGACTAATGAAATTGAAATAACTTATCTTTTTGGTGTGTGTCTTATTTTCCATTATTCCTCAGGTATTTGCTGATGATTATTCTGAATCTAATAAATTTGATACTCAAACTATTGAAGCAAAATCTTTATTAGCTAATTATTATTTAGAAAAGGGTAATTATCATCAAGCTTATGCTGAATATGCTAAATTGATGAAAAGAGATCTTAGTTTTACAAAAAGATTTTACATACAAAATACTTTTGCTTGGTTAATAATAAATGGATATGGCACTAAGCAAGATGTATTTAAGGCAATTGATCTTTATTATGATTCTTATCGTGATTTTAATCGATTTAATCATGATTTGATGATTAGTGAGGTAAATGCAGCACAATATATGAATCAGAAAGAAAAATTGTGGAATTTTATGTTTGTTGATATTGTTTCAAATGGTCATTATGTTTCAGCAAAGCAAAAGTCAGACTTATTTACCATTTTATTTCCTAATAATCCACATGCATTAACTCAATTTAATAAACAAATTTCTGAGTTAAAGAGAACAAAACTCCGTAACGTAAAAATCAAACATTCAGAATATTTCCCGCACTATTACTATGATCCTGATTTGACTTGTCGTGATTTTTTGCGTGAATTTGATACAGATGCGCCCGATTTCTTTAAATATAATGATTGTATACAAAATGACAAAGGACAAGGAAAACCTCTTAAAGTTATTTATAAAATTGAAGGTAAATATGCAAAACAAGCACATCAGTATTTAGCTAACACCATGGGAATAGGTGAACTTAAATTAATTTGCTGTTATTGGGGCACGGATGTTTATCCTTCTACATCTTTTGTAAATCCTAAAGATCATATGCTGTATAACGTGGTATTTAGTTCAGAAACGATTAAGTATGACTGGAATAAAATAACTTTTTATTTGAGCATTGAAGCACTGCGAGAAGATATATAGGATATAAAAATTGATTTTAATTTTTTATACGACCATTTTTGCGCATCATTTTGGTGCTAATTGCATTGTTTTGATGCAACTATAATATTTATGTTACTATAGCTACTTATAAAGCCACTAAAAATAGAGTTAAAAAATTGGCATTAAATTTGCATTCACTATAGCAACTTGATAAGAATACCTTAAAAACTGAATAATTATTATTTGCCCTCAATGGAGAAGATACATGTCTACACAAAAAGTTTTATCACTAATTAAACAAAATGATGTTAAATTTGTTGATTTACGTTTTACCGATACTAAAGGTAAAGAACAACACGTTACTATTCCTGTTAGCCAAATTGACGCTGATTTCTTTGAAGATGGTAAAATGTTTGATGGCTCATCAATTGCTGGTTGGAAAGGGATTAATGAATCAGACATGGTATTAATGCCCGATGCTTCAACGGCCGTTATCGATCCTTTTTTCGAAGATGTGACATTAAATCTCCGTTGTGATGTTTTAGAACCAGCGACGCTACAAGGCTACGATCGCGATCCACGTTCAATCGCTAAACGTGCGGAAGATTATCTAAAATCATCAGGTATTGCCGATACTGTTATTTTTGGGCCTGAACCAGAATTTTTCTTATTTGATGATATTCGTTTTGGCTCGCCAATGTCTGGAAGTTTTGTGCATATTGATGATATTGAAGCAGCGTGGAACTCAGGTACTAAATATGATGAAGGTAATAAAGGACATCGTCCTGGTGTTAAAGGCGGTTATTTTCCACTTCCACCAGTTGATTCATCACAAGATATCCGCTCCGAGATGTGTTTAATTATGGAGCAACTTGGCTTAGTGGTTGAAGCTCACCATCATGAAGTGGCAACAGCAGGTCAAAACGAAATTGCTTGTCGTTTTAACACGTTAACTAAAAAAGCTGATGAAGTACAAATCTATAAATATGTAGTACAAAATGTGGCACACGCTTATGGTAAAACTGCGACCTTTATGCCAAAACCAATGTTTGGTGATAATGGATCTGGTATGCACTGCCATCAATCATTAGCAAAAGATGGAGTCAATTTATTTGCTGGGGATAAGTATGCCGGTCTTTCAGAAATGGCATTATTTTATATTGGCGGTATTATCAAACATGCTAAAGCGATTAATGCATTTACAAACCCCGCAACTAATTCTTATAAACGCCTAGTTCCTGGCTATGAAGCGCCAGTTATGCTTGCTTATTCTGCACGTAACCGTTCTGCATCAATTCGTATTCCTGTTGTTACCAGTCCTAAAGCGCGTCGTATTGAAGTTCGCTTCCCAGATCCAGCAGGTAATCCATACTTATCTTTTGCTGCGCAGTTAATGGCTGGTTTAGATGGCATTATCAATAAAATTCATCCTGGTGATGCAATGGACAAAAATTTATACGACTTACCGCCAGAAGAATCTAAATTAATTCCTCAAGTAGCAGGTTCGCTTGAAGAAGCACTTAATGCATTAGATGCGGATCGTGAATTTTTAACACGAGGGAATGTATTTACTAATGATACTATTGATGCATACATTGATTTAAAACGTCAAGATGTTGATCGTGTACGTATGACTCCTCATCCAGTTGAGTTTGAAATGTATTATAGTTTATAAGGTATTTTAAACGTTAAGCTACCGTACTTGCGGTGGCTTCTAATCAGGACGGGAACCCAACGATGATATTTGATAGTGAACCTGACGCTAATCTTGTTCTTGATTCGATGATTACAAGTATTTTATTACTCGATACAAAACTCAATATTCTCTATGCCAATACGGCTGCACAGCAATTATTAGCGCAAAGTTCTAAAAAAATATTAGGAAGTCACCTGACCGATTTAATTGGTTATTTCTCTTTAGATATTGATTTAATGCTAAGTGCATTAAATCAAAATCAAGGTTTTACAGACAACGAAGTCAATTTAGTGATTAATAATGAATTACATATTTTATCATTGACAGCTCAACTATTAGGTGGTACTCGAATTTTAATTGAAATGGCTCCGTTAAATAATCACAAACGCCTTAGCCAAGAACAATTGCAACAAGCCCAGCAGAGTGCTGCTCGTGAATTAGTCCGAGGCCTTGCTCATGAAATCAAAAATCCACTAGGCGGACTTCGAGGTGCTGCCCAATTATTATCACGAGAGCTACCCAAAAATGAATTGCAAGATTATACAAAAGTTATTATTGAACAAGCGGATAGATTGAAAAAACTTGTAGACAGATTATTAGGTCCACAACAACGATTGCAACAAAAAGAACAAAATATCCATCAAGCAATAGAACGTATTTATGCTTTACTCTGTTTGGAAAAACCGATCAATATTGAAATTCTGCGTGATTATGATCCAAGCTTACCTAATTTAATTCATGATTCGGAACAGATCGAGCAGGTGATTTTGAATATTGTTCGTAATGCTTTACAAGCTATTGGTTCTAAAGTTGGTAAAATTATCATTAGGACACGAACGGCTTTTCAGGTTACCTTACATGGTCAGCGCTATCGGCTTTGTGCTCGTATTGATATTGAAGATAACGGACCAGGAGTTCCTATTCATATACAAGATACCTTATTTTATCCTATGGTGAGCGGTTATGAAGGTGGGACAGGCATTGGTCTTTCTATTGCGCATAATATTGTTGATCAACATCATGGTAAAATTGAATTTAATAGTTGGCCGGGGCATACAGAATTTTCTATCTATTTGCCAATTAGGCAGTGAGGTAAATTAAAATGAATGTTTGGATTGTCGACGATGATAGTTCTATTCGCTGGGTATTAGAAAAAGCATTAACGAATGCAAATTTCAATTGTGTTAGCTTTGCTAGTGGCCAAGAAGTTATTGAGGCATTAGATACACATGTGCAAAAACCCGCTGTATTAATCTCCGACATTAAAATGCCGGGGCTTGATGGGTTAACATTGCTCCATCATGTAAAAGAGCAAATGCCAAATTTACCTGTTATTATTATGACAGCACATTCTGATCTTGATGCTGCAGTTAATGCTTATCAAAAAGGTGCTTATGATTATATCCCAAAACCTTTTGATGTGGACGAAGCGATTCAGCTGGTTGAGCGGGCTATTTTACAAACTCAGAGCAACAAAACCAGTAATAATACGCCTGCAAAAGCATCAGCAGGTATTATTGGCGAAGCTCCTTCCATGCAAGAAGTGTTTCGTATTATTGGGCGATTATCTAAATCATCGATTAGTGTGTTAATTAATGGTGAGTCAGGAACAGGTAAAGAGTTGGTTGCTAAGGCATTACATACTCATAGTCCCCGTTCTCAATCCCCTTTTATTGCGTTAAATATGGCAGCAATCCCTAAAGATTTAATTGAAGCTGAGCTTTTTGGGCATGAAAAAGGGGCATTTACAGGGGCAACTCAAATTAGGCATGGACGTTTTGAACAAGCTAATGGTGGTACTTTATTTTTAGATGAAATTGGCGATATGCCACTTGATGTTCAAACTAGACTATTAAGGGTGCTTGCAGATGGGCAGTTTTATCGTATTGGTGGTTATTCACCTGTAAAAGTGGACGTTCGAATTATTGCTGCAACCCATCAAAATTTAGAAGCAAGAGTAAGAGAAGGTAAATTTAGAGATGACTTATTCCACCGTTTAAATGTGATTCGCATTTTGCTCCCGCCATTGCGTGATAGAGCGCAAGATATTCCAAAGCTTGCTGATCATTTTTTACATACAACAGCTAAAGAATTAGGTGTAGAAAGTAAAGTATTTAGTCCTGAGGCATTAGGTGTTTTATGTAGGTTTAATTGGCCAGGCAATGTGCGTCAGCTTGAAAATGCTTGTCGTTGGGTGACGGTAATGTCTTCAAATCAAGAGGTTTTAGTTCAAGATTTACCACCAGAGTTATTGCCGTTATCTGCTACCAAAACTATTATTACAAATGAAACGATGGCTTTGTCCGAAAATGACTTTTCTGAGCAAGAAGCAGATTGGAAAGTATTATTAGCACAGTGGGCAAAGCAAGCTTTGATAGAGGGTAAAAATGGCATTTTGACGGAGGCAATAAATGATGTTGAATACATCTTATTAAAAAGTGCACTCAATTTTACCCGTGGCCATAAACAAGATGCAGCTTATCTCTTAGGTTGGGGGCGAAATACATTAACTCGAAAACTTAAAGAGTTATCGCGTGATCCCAATAAAGTTTTCTAACTATTAACATGAATTATGCTATCGAATAAATCGATAGCTTTTTAGCCTATTTATCCATTTCACATTTATTTCACTTGTCTCTAATAATATATTGCTTTGTTAAATATATAAAGTTCATTGAACCCTACCTATTTTTTGGTTACAATCATGATGTAAATGATAATTATTATAATCATTGTTTTATAGTTTTTTATTTAGGCTGATAATTAGGAGTTATAATGTATTCATATATTAAAGTGAAATTTTTAGTTTTACTTACCGCATTACTTGTTTTAGTTGGGTGTGACAATAAAAAAGAACCACAAACACCAGCAAATACGATTACTGTTGAACATGCTCAAGGTAAAACAGATGTTCCTGAAAATCCGAAAAAAGTTGTTGTTTTTAATATTGCAACACTTGATATTATTGATGCTTTGAATATTCCTGTCTCGGCTGTTCCTCAATCTGATGTACATTTACCAGATTTCTTATCTAAATATAGCGATAAAGCCTATACTAATGTTGGAACCTTATTTGAACCAAATTATGAGGTATTAAGCTCAATTCAACCTGATGTTATTATTGCTGGTGGTCGTGCAACTGATGCTTATAAAAAATTGAATGATATTGCTCCAACACTTTCTTTAGATATTGATCCGAAAGACTTTTTAGGTAGTTTAACCCAAAGAACAGAGCAATTAGGCACTATTTTTAATAAACAAAACGAAGCTAAAAAACTTATTAATGATTTTAATCAAAAAATTGAACAGCTAAAACCAAAGACAAGCGCCGCAGGTAGTGCATTAGTGATTATGGTTAATGGTGGTAAAATGTCGGCTTATGGTCCAAAATCTCGTTTTGGTTTTGTGTTTGATCTACTTGGTTTTCAACCTGCAACCACCTTCCAAGAAGCTGGTCGTCATGGTAATGCGGTGACCTCTGAATTTATCTTAAGTGTTAATCCGCAGTGGTTGTTTGTGTTAGATAGAGATAGTGCAATTGGTAATAAAGAAGCACAATCTGCACAGCAAGTACTAAACAACGACTTAATTCAAAAAACAGCAGCATGGCAAAATAAACAAATTATCTATTTAGATTCAACTTCAATGTATATTGCAGGCGGTATTCAAACTTATAGCCGTTTGATAGATCAAATTCGTGAAGCTTTACAAAAAACATCAACGAATTGATGTAAAACATGATTAAGTCCTTTTATATTATTGCAGGCATTTTCATTTTATTGATAATGACTGCAATAAGTTTATTTATTGGCGCTGGGCATGTGACGCTATTGGAACTATGGTCTGATAGTAACATGCGCGAGATTTTTTTTGTCAGCCGTGTGCCAAGAACTGTCGCTTTATTATTAGCGGGAAGTGCGATGAGTGTTGCAGGTTTAATTATGCAACTGTTAACACAAAATCGATTTGTTGAACCATCTTTGGTTGGTACAACGCAATCAGCTAGCCTTGGCTTATTAGTTATGATGGTTTTAGCGCCTAGCGCAAGTGTTATGACTAAAATGGTCGTTGCTAGTTTGTTTGCTATGATTGGTACAATGATTTTCATGGCAATTTCTCGAAAAATAATTTTTAAATCAGCTTTAATGGTTCCCCTGATTGGTATCATGTTAGGAGCGGTTATTAGTGCAATTACTACGTTTTTTGCCATGTATTTTGATTTATTACAATCACTTGGTGGTTGGGAATCGGGGGATTTTTCAGGGGTTTTGCAAGGTCGTTATGAACTATTATGGTTAGTTGGTGGATTGACGTTACTCGCATGTTGGAGCGCTGATCAATTCACTGTAGCTGGTTTGGGTCGAGATTTTTCAATTAATGTGGGGCTTAATTATCGACTTGTTATGTTGACAGGACTTATTGTTATTGCATTAATTGGTGGTATTGTGGTTGTGGTTGTGGGGGTTTTGCCTTTTTTAGGATTGATTGTACCAAATATTGTTAGTTTATTATTTGGTGATAATGTCCGTAAAACTATTCCATGGATCTGTTTGTTTGGTAGTGGGTTAGTTTTAATTTGCGACATCATTGGGCGCATTATTCGCTATCCATTTGAGATTCCAGTTAGTGTGATTTTGGGCGTGGTTGGCGCTATTATTTTTTTAATATTGTTGGGTCGGAAACGCCATGTTAGTTAGCCAAAAACGTCATGCTTTATGCCAAAAAAGAGTAATTTTATTGTTTATTATTGCGCTAATTTGCGTAACTTGCTTTATGACCTTCGGTCTTAAGGGCAATATCAGTTACATTTTGAGCCATCGAACATGGATTATGCTAACTATGATTTTAGTTGCTTTTTCAGCTGCGACGTCGACATTACTTTTTCAAACGGTTACCAATAATCGAATATTAACTCCATCAATTATGGGATTTGAATCTCTGTTTGTGCTCATTCAAACTGTTGTGATCTTTTGTATTGATACACAAGGCATTCCTTATATCGGTATTATCGGCAAATTTGTATTTGAATCACTTTTATTAATCTTATTTTCTCTATTTTTGTATCGAGGTTTGTTTACTAAATTCAAGCAAAATTTACATTTAGTATTATTAATTGGTATCATTTTAGGCACATTATTCCGTAGTTTTTCTAATCTATTGCAGCGACTAATGACACCAACTGAATTTGCTGTGTTACAAAGCCGTATTTTTGCGACATTTACACGTGCAGAACCAGTATTGATCATCTTTTCATTAGTGATTGCCTCAATTATTGGTGTCGTTTTATGGCGAATGCGATTTAAATTTGATGTGCTTGCGCTGGGACGCGATAATGCAATAAATCTAGGGATTAATTACCATAGAAGTATCACGATTGTTTTATTGCTTGTCTCGGTTTTGGTATCGATATCAACGGCTTTAGTTGGTCCATTTACTTTCTTAGGTCTTTTAATTGCTAATTTAGCTTATAGTATTAGTGGATCAAGTCAACATCGCTTTTTACTTCCTACTGCTTTTTTATTAGGTATTATTTTTCTTGTTGGTGGGCAAATGTTCTTAGAGCGAGTATTAAATATGGTTGGTGCATTATCTATTGTCATTGAATTTATTGGCGGTTCTTTGTTTATCTTCTTATTATTGAAAAAGGTTTCGAAGTGATAAAAATTGATAATATTAGTAAAAAATATCAAACAGTACCTGTGCTGAAAAATGTCAATGCGACAATTACACAAGGTGGCATTACTGCTATCATTGGTCCAAATGGAGCGGGTAAATCGACGTTACTATCGATTATCAGTCGACTTTTATTCGCTGACGAAGGGCAAGTCAAAATTCAAAATATGGATGTAGTTAATACACCAAGTGATAAGCTTGCTACCTATTTATCTGTATTAAGACAGGAAAACCGTTTTACCAGTAGATTAACTGTTTTTGAGTTAGTCGGGTTTGGGCGCTACCCTTATACCAAAGGGCGCTTAAATGCTGATGATTATAACCATATTCATCGTGCACTTGATTTTTTAGATCTTACTGAATATAAAGAGCGCTTTTTAGATGAATTATCTGGCGGACAACGGCAACGTGCTTATGTTGCCATGGTACTTTGCCAAGATACTGAATATGTATTACTTGATGAACCACTCAATAATCTCGATATGAAACATGCTGTTACTATGATGAAACAATTGCGCCGTGCTGCTGATGAACTGGGTAAAACCATTGTGATTGTTATTCATGATATCAACTTTGCATCTGTATATTCAGATTACATTTTAGCCATGAAAAATGGCGAGCTAATATACCAAGGCAGCCCACAACAAATTATGAATTCGACTATTTTAGAAGATATATTTGATACGCCCGTCAAAATTGAAAATGTTCATGATCAAAATATTGCTATTTATTACTAATGATTAATGAACTTATCATTTTTGGTAAGATCTAACTAAATCCTATTTTTTGATTAGTCATTTTTATCTTTAGGCTTTTTGTATAAAACGTAAAATACAGCTAACTTGTTGAGTAGTCATTAGAATCAGTATTTACAAATTATTTTGATTCAGGTTAAATAACTAACTATATTTAGTTGGGATTGTGTTATGAAATTAGAACAAATCGCTCTCTTGGCTGGTGTCTCAACAACAACAGCGAGTTATGTGATCAATGGAAAAGCCAAAAAGTACCGCGTGAGTGACAAAACAGTTGAAAAAGTCATGTCGGTGGTAAAAGCGCATAATTACCAACCTAATGCTGTAGCAGCAGGGCTTAGAGCTGGTAAAACACGTACTATCGGTTTTATTATTCCTGATTTAGAAAACAATAGTTACACCCGCATTGCCAATTATTTAGAACAACTAGTAAGAAAAGAGGGATATCAATTATTACTCGCGTGTTCTGAAGACAATCCACAAATCGAAAAAGAGTGCGTCAAACATCTTCAGCAACGCAGGGTAGATGCTTTGATTATTTCATCATCATTCGTTTCTGCTCAGGATTATATTTTTTATGATGACTGGCAAAACGAAAAGATTCCATTATTCGCACTCGATAGAATATTATCCATATCTAAATTTAGAAATATTGTAGGTGCCGATAAACAAGATTCTAAATTACTGGCTCAAGCATTTAATAACTTTGTAGAAGATTCGGTAGTTTATATTGGGGCTTTGCCCAACTTATCGGTTAGTCAACTTCGTTTAGATGGTTTTAAAGATATTCAACTTAATAATTGTAGTCAAATTGATTTTTTATATGCAAATAATTATAGTCGTCAAGATGCTGATTTTGCCTTTAGTCAATGGTTAGAAAACCATGAAATGCCTAATGGCATTTTTACGACTTCTTTTTCTTTATTACAAGGAAGTATTGATGCAATTTTAAGAAAATTTGGACATCTACCCGAAGCTTTAACGATTGCTACCTTTGGTGATAATGAGTTATTAGACTTTTTGCCATGTAAAGTCATATCGCTTTCACAAGATCACAAAGAAGTTGCCAATGTAACAATAAAACTGTTTTTAAACTATCTGCATAACGAGAATTATCAATCAGGTACGACAATAATTCCGAGGCGATTGATCTATCGAGGTAGCTTAAGCCGTTAAGATATTGATAGACACCAAACGCTATATTGGCTCTAAAACAGTTTAAATTTTAAATAAAAAATAAGATCCAGATCACAAATTATTGATCAATAGAAATAATTTATTTGATAATTAATATTAATTTATTCATTATTGCTGAAACGATTCAATAATGTTAATTCAAGGATTTATATTTGCTGAGTCATTTTAGTCGACCCAACATTTTAACCCAGAGGTATTTATTATATGTTTCATTTAGTTAAAGAAAATATTCATTTAAATGAGCAAGCTACAAATAAAACAGAAGCAATAAAGAAAGTTGCATCGGCATTAACCCAAGCAGGATATGTTGAAGATGGTTATGTTGATGGCATGCTTGAACGAGAATCTCAAGCAGCGACATATTTAGGTATCGGTCTTGCTATTCCCCATGGCACAACTAAAACTCGCCATTTGGTGAAAAAAACAGGGGTGCAAGTATTTTGTTTTCCTAATGGTGTTGAATGGGGGGATGATGGTGAAAAGGCCTATCTTGCAATTGGTATTGCAGCAAGTTCTGATGAGCATTTAGAATTACTTCGTCAACTCACTCATGTGCTTGGCGCTGATGGGGTAGAGGAACGAATCAAAAAAATTCAATCGGCCGATGAAGCAATTGCCATTTTAACTGGCAAAACAAGTCCAGAAGAGAGTCAATTTACTGTAAATGAATCTGCATTATTATTGGATATTCCTGCTGATAGTTTATCAACACTACAAGCATTAAATGCATCACGTTTAAAACAGCAAAATGCAGTCAATGCAAGTTTTATTGCTGATGTATTAGATAATAAACCAACTTACCTAGGCGAGGGTGTTTGGTTAAATGATAGCAAAGAAGGTAATTTAAAAAATGCGATGGCGATTAGCCGTACCACGAGTAATCTTAATGAAGATGGTAAGCCTGTTAAGTTACTTATTACAATGTCAGTTGTTGATGATTCTGTTTCTGAAATTATACATCACATTGCCACTTTAGCTTTTAATCAAAAATTAGCGTTACTATTATCAGCAAATACTGATGGGCTTATCAATCTTCTTTTATCTGGTTCTCAAACTGTAGGATCTGATGAATCAGAAATTCAATCAACCTCTCCAAATGAGTCGGCTATTACCGAATCAAATAATGAATCATTAAGTCGTGAATTTATTATTCCTAATGAGAATGGTTTACATACTCGCCCATCATCCGTTTTAGTCAAACTCGTTAAAGAATTTAACAGTAAAGTAACTGTTGCTAATTTAGATGGCAAAGGCGAGCCAGTGAGTGCAACGAGTTTAATGAAAATTGTTGCATTGGGTGCCAAAAAAGGCAGTCGATTAAAATTTACCGCCGTTGGCGATGATGCGGCTCAAGCACTTGATGCTATTGGTAAAGCGATTGAAAGCGGTCTAGGTGAGGGTGTTTAAATGACTTATCGTATTGCAACAATCACCTTAAATCCTGCTTATGATCTTTTAGGTTTTTGCCCAAAAGTGGAGCTTGGTGATGTTAATTTAGTCCAAACCAATGCGTTACTTGCTGCTGGCAAAGGCATCAATGTGGCTAAGGTTTTGTCTGATTTAGACGTTCAACTCACTGTCGGTGGGTTTTTAGGTAAAGAAAATCGTGATGGCTTTAATTTATTATTTAAATCATTAAATGTGGTTGATAAATTCGAAACAATTGCGGGGCGTACACGTATTAATGTTAAATTGACCGAAGAAAGTAGTGAAGTAACAGATCTCAACTTTTCGGGCTTTACTATTAGTGAGCAAGACTGGCAAAGCTTTGTAAAAAATTCTCTTGAATGGTTAAAAGACATTGATATGGTTGCTATTAGCGGTAGCTTACCTGCTGGAGTATCACTTGATAAATTTACAAATTGGATGGAACAAGTTAAAGCGATTTGTCCAAAAATTGTATTCGATAGTAGTCGAGATGCATTGGTCGCAGGATTAAAAGCAAAACCATGGTTAATCAAACCAAATGATAAAGAGCTCGAAATGTGGATAGGTCGTAAATTATCGACATTGGATGATGTAAAAAAGGCTGCTATGGAGTTAGTTAATGGCGGCGTTGACAATGTCATCATTTCGCTTGGAAGTAAAGGTGCATTATGGGTCACTAAAAATGAAGCATGGTTAGCAAAACCACCTAAATGCCAAGTAGTTAGTACTGTGGGTGCTGGCGATTCAATGGTCGCTGGTTTAATGTATGGTTTAATCACTGAGCAATCAATTAAAGACACTTTAGTCTTTGCATCAAGTGTTGCGGCTCTATCGGTTGGACAGGCTGGTGTTGGCATTGCTGAGCGCCAAGCTGTAAATAATATGCT
>NZ_LZGZ01000140.1:0-12746 GCF_001690515.1 Gilliamella sp. Fer4-1
TAGACATAATGTTTTCAAAATTATGATGGCGCTATTCGGTTTAATAATATCTAATAACGTGGCGTCAATTTTATCTGCTGTAACAACAAAAGAGATTTATGGTAGTGCGCCATACTTAACTTTTGATGGTGGACGTTCGCATGCTGATTCTGTTTCTCCATTATTGTCAATTATGCTACCTGATAATAAAGTTATTAATGCATTAGAAGATGAATCAAGTATGGAAAGTCCGATAATGTTAGATAAAAAATCTGTTACTTTTGCTGATATAAAAACGTTGGTACCATTTAAAAACTATCCAAATATATTAACCGATGAAGTTATTGATAATAATGGTTATTGGCAAGATGATGATGGCGATAAGCTTAATCACACAAGCACAAGTAAATTAACTATTAACTGGCAAAATTTGGAAGGTCAAGATATAACTAGTTATGTAAAAAACAACTCAAATAGCGTATTGAATGGGTGTGATGCGCCTTATAAACTGACCTTAAAATTAGATGATATTGAAATAGTGACTCAATATGGTATACCATCAAAAAGTGGTAAATTTACAGGTGGGAAACATACCTATTATATTTACCCTAAAATTGATAAGCCTAAATTTTGTTATGCTAAACCGAATTTAGAGTTTGATCTTCATTCTAGCGAACTCCCTTATGACGGCGCGATTTCTTCTATTAACGCAGGAAATGGCGAGTGGAATAAACATAGGGGGTTTTATGCTTATAATCCAGCTAATCCTGGCGCAAATTTTCCAACCACAGGCTCCCATAATTTGTTTTTTTATTTGAGTGTTGCAGGAATGAAAGCACAAGAATTTATTAATGCAAATGGTAATACAATTAGCAAAGGGGGAGTGACATTAAAATTAAATGCTGAAAATAATTCTCCTACTGGTTTAGTTAAAATGACTTTAATTGGTCCTAAAGAAAATAACCCTAGTGCTTTCCAGCCCTCGGTTTTTTCATTGCATGGTACCCACAATGAACCATTATATAGTTTTAAACTAGAGCGTTGGTATGTGGCTAAAAAAGGTGGTGCAGGGGGGTATCAAAATGCTGTAACGTTTTGTAATAGTTTTAATGGTGGTGGGTATCGTGTAATTAAAGTACTGGACTTTTCTAATTCAAATCGAGCAGGAAGTGTTGATTGGCAAAATGGTATAATAGACGAAACTTATTTACGAAAAATTAGTTATAAAGAAAATGGTTATTGGATGGGAGGATTACTTAGCGAATGGGGGCGTATGACTCAAATTTACTACAAAGACAGTGATTGGGAGTTTTTTCAAGTAGGTGATCCGGAGTGGAAGGATGCAACTAACCGTGCATATTATTGGACATCAGATCAAAAATACAAGGGCACTAATTTTGTTGTAGAGGCTAATAATGGGCTTGTTGGTGATAGAGGGCATTCAGATCAAGATTATAGAGTAGCCTGCGTTACTCCTTAATTTGTAGTTATCATCTAAAACAGATCTAATCATGATTATTTAGACAAGTAAAGAACCCAATTTTTTGTCTAGATAATCAATAGAGTTCATACAGATGTAAACTAAGAACTAATCTGATTGCTAATTAGTTTTTAGACAATACGCCAGCAAATGCTACTTTTCTTATTTAAAAAGTAAAATGTTTAACAACTATTGATCACACACTTTAATAGAAATTAGTTTTAGATTTAAAAATACTTATGAATATAGTTAACAATAAACTATATTGTTAAAAAGTGAGTTTTGTATCAAAAAAATATTCTATAATTGTGAAAAAGCATTGATATTAAAAGGTGATAAATAAATGGAAAAAAAAATTGGTTTTATTGGTTTAGGTAACATGGGAAATGCCATATTGCAAGGTATTTTGGGTAGTAATATTGTGCCAGGAACACAAATTTATGTTTATGATCATCATCCGGAAAAAGGTCAAGTTCTTAATCAAACTTATTCAGTAAATGATCTCGATTCAGCAAGAGATGTTGCTCGTGAGGCCGATATAGTTTTTATTGCGGTTAAACCTAATGTGATTGTTGATGTACTTGTTGATATTCAAAAAGAATTAAAGAAAAATACCATCGTTATTTCAATTGCGGCAGGTGTTACCATTAAAACAATTGCCAAATGTGTAGGTTATGAGCAAAAAATTATACGAGTTATGCCAAACACACCAGCACTTGTTAATGCCGCAATGTGTTCAATTACTCCCAATACCGAAATTACGGATGAAGAATTATCTGCTGTTCAACAATTATTAAATTGTATTGGTGAAACAGAAGTTGTTCCTGAAGATTTAATTGACGCAGTTATTGGTGCAAGTGGATCTTCCCCCGCTTTTGTGTTTATGTTTATTGAAGCACTAGCTGATGGCGCGGTTAAAGGCGGATTATCAAGAAAACAAGCTTACAAGTTTGCTGCCCAAGCAGTTTTAGGATCGGCAAAACTATTATTAGAAACAGGTAAACATCCAGGTGAATTAAAAGATATGGTCTGCTCACCTGCTGGCACTACAATTGAGGGAGTGCAAATGCTTGAAGCTAAAGGCTTTCGGTCAGCTGTGATTGATGCTGTGGAAGCAACGGTTAATAAATCTAAATATCTTGCGGAAAAGTAAATATAAAATTATCTATATTTTATACTTATTAAGTAATTTTAATGGCATTACAAAACAAAAAATATGATTAAATATTAATCATTGTTGGGTGTGAGCAATATAGAAAAAGTGTTTAATGAGGAGTGAATAAAACATCTTTCTTTAGCTATGAACAATATTAATTTTAAAAATGGCAACTAATACTTGATGATTTGAATAGGTAAAATAATAACTAGTAAATTAATACTAGTTATTATATTGTTGATGTGCGAAAATATTTAACAAAATATTACAGACTTTTAATTTTCGATTATCAGCTATAAATTTAACTCTATCAATATAATTCATAAATAAAAAAGCTAAATTTACAAATCTTAACAAAAAATAAGTTTATTTACTTTAAAGCGATACGTTTTTATGTTTATAATCTAATGCATTATTTATGCTAGTTATTAGCTATTTATTTCAGGCTCTAAAAATAAAATATATTAAAAGTGAATTTAAGAAAGAGTAATTAATAAATTATTAGTTACTAGCTTGTTAATTTAATTTTATAAAGGCAAAAGCAAGTGGGAAATTTTTGAAAAATGAGATAGGAAATGATATAATGAAGAAAGAACTGCACACAGCACACAGCACACAGCACACAGCACACAGCACACAGCACACAGCACACAGCACACAGCACACAGCACACAGCACACAGCACACAATTTGAACAACTAAAAAAAATAACTTTACATATCCCGCTGTTTTTTAAAGTTTTTATACAATTTGTTTGTCATCAAGCTTGTTTGTGCATAATATCACCCAATTCACAGATTAAACGTTATATTTCCCAAGCAATTTGGGCATTATTTGGATTAATGATATCGAATAATGCTATGTCAGCATTATCCGCTGTGACGGTAAAAAAGATCCATGGTAGTTCGCCCTATTTAACCTTTGATGGCGGTGCGACTCATGCAGATTCAGTTAGTCCCTTATTATCAGTAACATTGCCTGGAAACAAAATTGTTACTGTATCAAATGATAGCTCAAGTATGGAAAAACCATTAGTATTAGATAAACTTTCAGCCACTTTTGCAGATATCAAGACATTAGTGCCTCATGAAAATTATCCAGAGGTATTGGCAGATAAAGTCATTGATGACAATGATTATTGGAAGGATGATGATGGCGATACATTTCATCGTGTCAATTCGAGTAAATTAAAAATAAAATGGGAAAATATAGAAGGGCAAGATATTACTGATTATGTGAAGCACAATGCCAATAGCTTACTTAATGGGTGTGATGCACCTTATAAATTGACGTTAGAAGTTGGGGATATGAGTATTGAAACAGAATATGGCATACCATCTCAAGGAGGTCATTTTACGGGAGGAAAACATACCTATTTCCTTTATCCAAAGGTAGATAAACCTAAGTTTTGTTACGCAAAACCAAATTTAGAGTTTGATTTTCACTCGGGTAAAATCCCTTATAATGGTGCGATTTCATCTATTAACGCAGGTAATGGTGAATGGAATAAGTACAGAGGATTTTATGCTTATAATCCAGCGAATCCTGGGGCAAACTTTCCAACCACAGGCTCTCATAATTTATTTTTTTACTTGAGTGTTGCAGGAATGAAAGCGCAAGAATTTATTAATACGAATGGTGATACAATTTCCAAAGGAGGAGTAACGCTCAAATTACATAGGGAAAATAGTTCTCCTACTGGTTTAGTCAAAATTACCTTAACGGGTCCAAGTTTAGAAAATCCCGGAGCTTTTACACCTTCGACATTTTATTGGCGAGATGCAAATAATCAACCATTATATAGTTTTAAGCTTGAGCGTTGGTATATAGCTAAAAAAGGTGGTGGTGCAGGTGGGTATCAAAATGCAGTAGCATTTTGTAATAATTTTAATGGTGGTGGGTATCGGATAATAAAAGTACTTGATTTTACTAATGGAAGGGCCAGTAGAGTCAACTGGCAAATAGGTATAGTTGAACCGTTTTATCTGAGAAAAATTAGTTATAAAGCGAATGGTTATTGGATGGGGGGATTACTTAGTGAATGGGGGCGTATGACACAGCTTTACTATAAAGACAGTGATTGGGAATATTTTCGTGTTGGCGATCCCGCTTGGGGAGATTCTAGAGCCATTTATTGGACTTCAGATGATCAAAATCGTTGGCACTATAATTATGTTGTAGAGGCCAATACTGGTGGTGTTGGTGATAGAGATCATTCGGATCAAGATTATAGAGTAGCCTGCGTTACTCCTTAATTGGTATTTATGTTTTGAACATACATTTAATTGTAACTATTTAGCAGGAAAAGTCTCTATCTTCTGCTAAATAGTTGGTCGCATCAAATACAGAAATTACTGATAAAGAATTAATTATTTTACAAACATTACTGAGTTTTATTGTTAAAACCGAGATTGTGCTAAAATTTAATTGGTATCGTTGTTAGTGCAACTGGAAAGATTCTAGCTTTTTGGTTAATATTTATTAATGAGTTAATTGATGGCTCTGTTAAATATGGATTATTAAGAAAATAAGCTTTAAATTTATAATGTTATGTGATTGGATTAGCAATTATTGATTGTTTTATTTGTGAGTGACTAATAAATCTTTTAAAAGATTGCTTGCATTAGTAAACTAATTATGAGTAAATAGACCCAAGCATACGACATGCGGATTTATTTTGTAACATTTCGATATATGTAGTTTGTAGTTTACTATGTCTTAAAGATTAGTTTTCTTCAGTATCTTCTTCTTAGTGTTAATGAGTAATCTAGGTTTTATGTTTTTGAATATAGCCTTAGTGGCTAAGATTAATTTATTTATAGGAAGATTATTATGTCTAAGAAAACTGGTCAAGTTAAGTGGTTCAACGAAAGTAAAGGTTTTGGTTTTATTTCACCTGCTGATGGTAGTAAAGATGTATTTGTACATTTTTCGGCAATTTCTGGTGATGGATTCAAAACGTTAGGCGAAGGTCAACAAGTAGAATTCTCAATTCAAGACAGTCCTCGTGGCCCTGCGGCAGCAGATGTAACCATTATCTAAGATTTACGCCTTATCTTTTATTATCTTATCAGTAAACATTTACTGGTAAGATGTTTAGTTATTAGACTTCCCGCCTTAAATCCTTTATCATTAATTAGCTATTTTATAACATAGATTATTCTCATTTTTAATGAGGTCATGAATAAACATATGATACAAAGAAAATAATGAAAAAGTTAGTATTATCTATTGCATTATTAGGTCTTTCGTCGGTTGCTATGGCTGATTCATCTCAATCATGTAATGCTTATTTTGATAAAGTTGACAGTATAGTGAAAGCTATCCCTGAAAATACTGCAACAAAGCAACAAACCAATATGATAAAACAAAATTTAGAAAACGCTAAACAACAAATTCCTTCAATGCCAGAAACTGAACAAGAATCAGCTTGTAAACAAGGCATCAATTTACTTAAACAAATTGATGCAATTTTAATTAAAAAATAAGTGTTTTATAAGCCAATTTATCATTGATTATGACGAAAATCCCAAGGGGCTATTGGATATTTATCTTTCCATAGCCCTTTTTTGTTTTGTTTTGCATTTTCCTCTAATTTTACCATTATCTTGTTGTCAGCGATCCCTTTATAACGATAAGCCCAAGCATAACCACTTTCTACCATTTTGGCATTGATATTCACCTTATTAAAAAAGATAGTACCTAAAGTTCTTTTATAGATATCTTTTTTATTTTCTTTAACAAAAACATTTTTACCCGCAATGAGTGAGGCTAAATGTTCTCGTGATGCATCACCAAAGGCTTGCCCTCTTTCTGGCGCATCAATATCAAGTAATCGAACACGAATTTTTTGCTTTTTTACCGTCAAAATATCTACTGTGTCTCCATCAATCACTCTGACAACTTTACCACTGAAATCGGCATAAGCTAGTGTATTTGATAAACAAAACAAAATAATAAAAATCAATAAGTGTTTTAAACAATTCATGATAAATAAAAAAGGTATAATAATTTGTAGCATTATACATTGATTATTGAAACTTACGACGTTGTGATGATATTTTTACTTGATAGTTAGCTATTTGTTTCATGACTGCTTCTGTGTTTATACCATGATAAACAAAATCTAACTTAGCAATGATAAATTATTTTTAATAAGAAAATAGCATTATATTCAGCCACACTTATATTGTGTATGGCTGATTGAGGTAGGGAGACTTTTAAATTAAAAAGTATTGGTATCTTGGAATAAACCTACTTTTAAATCAGATGCTTGGTAAATTAATTTTCCATCAACAAAAACTTCACCATCACCAATACCCATAATTAATTTACGGTTAATTACGCGCTTAAAATGGATTTTATAAGTCACTTTTTTATTTGTTGGTAATACTTGTCCGGTGAATTTTACTTCACCAACACCTAAAGCTCGTCCTTTACCTTTACCGCCAATCCAGCCTAAATAAAATCCCACTAATTGCCACATAGCATCAAGTCCTAGGCAGCCAGGCATAACTGGATCGTTTTTAAAATGACATTTAAAAAACCATAAATCAGGATTAATATCAAGTTCCGCCTCGACAAAACCTTTACCAAAATTACCACCGTTTTCATTCATCTCGATAACACGATCCATCATTAACATTAAATCAGATGGTAATGGGGGACCATCATGGCCAAATAGTTCATTATTTCCTGATTTAATTAAATCTGCTTTATCGTACGATGATTTACGTTCAAATGTCATAAAAAAACCTTTTATTTAATATAAATTAAAACATGCTTAAAAAAATTGAAAGTTACCTAGTTCTTATTTATTCCATAATGAATAAAATTTTGGGCTAAAGTTTATTGGGTATTGTTACTTTTTGCAATATTTTTGCCATTTAGTTAGCCAACTATCTTGTTTTTTGTCTTGTAATAATGCTGCCTGCATACGTGCGTGAATTAATTGGTAAAGATTGATATTACTTTTATCTTTATACGGAATACCTGTAAGCAAATAAAGAGCATCGGCAATATGTTCAACTGTCCATATTGAAAACTTCTCTTGTTCAATAGCTTCAATGACTTTATCACTTAAACTTAGATGGCGTTGATTGGTAGCTGGTATGATCACTCCTTGTTGACCTGTTAAGCCTTGATGCTGACAAACGGCAAAAAATCCTTCAATTTTTTCGTTAACACCACCAATTGCTTGAACATGACCAAATTGATCCACTGAACCGGTTACAGCCAATTGCTGATCGATAGGTTGCTGAGATAAAGCGCTAATGATTGCACAAAGTCCGGCAAGTGAAGCACTATCACCATCAATTTCACTATATGATTGTTCAAAAACCAAAGAAGTCGAAAAAGGTAATTGGTGATTAAATGCAAACTCAGACATGATAAAGGCCTGCATTATCATCATTCCTTTTGAATGAATATTACCAGCTAATTCTGTTTTGCGTTCAATATCAATGAGTTCACCATCGCCAAAATGAATAAGGCAACTTAAACGTGTCGGTTCACCAATCGCTTTTGGATGTCCAGGATATTCAATTACCGATAAACCATTTATTTGTCCAACGACTTGATCTTTCGTATTAATCATTATTTGATTACTAAAGATTTCATCATGCACTCTATCTTGCAAATAATCTTCGTGCCATGACTTTTTCTTTATCGCAGTTGTAATCGCTGATTCATCTATTACATTATTTTGCATAAAGTAAGTTGCATTGACTAATAATGAATTAACCCAATCAACAGACAAGGGGAGGTAATATTGGTCACCAGTATAGCGAGTTGCTACTTTGTAAATTTTTGCTATAGCCGAGGTATCAATATCAGGTAATTGCTGTTTATGGGCAATAAATTTTAAGTATTTAACCCAGTGTTCAAGTTGTTCAGATGATTTAATCTGTAATTCATTTTCAAATTCAGTGTAAATAGATGTTGAATAAAATTCAGGTTCGAAATCTTGTAATTCTGCTAAACTTAATCTATCCCCGACTAAAATAATACGTAAATCAAGTGGCATAGGCGGAATAGATAAGGGTAAAGGATGAGATTCGTCAGATGAACTCCACTCAAATTCTTGTTTTATGACCATTTGCTTTAGCTTTGTCCATAGCGATGGTTGGCTAAGTAACGAGCGAAGACCTAAAATTAAAACGCCACCATTAGCACGATGAACAAGGCCTGCTTGTAATTTAATTGGACCATGTTCAGGTTGTCTAACACAACCAAAAAGTTTTTCAGTATCAACAGAAGAGGCAAATAAACAATTGTCTTGAGCTGCAAAATTATCTTGCTTGCTTTTCGCTTTGGTTAGTGTAATTTTACTTTCGCTAAAAAAATAACTATAACCGAGCGGGGCTGGTGATAAATCACATTTAATGGCTTGCCTTAGTAAATCAAAAAGAAGCTCACTTTCAGGTGCTTTAAGCAATATAAAACGTGGGCTATAACATTCTCTTTTTGGGGAGCATAACAGGGATAAAGCAGATGCAGCGCGAGGTTGCCACATGAGTAAATGTTCTGATTTTTCTGATGCTAATACTGTTGAAGTATTCGTCGTGTTTTTGCGTTTAGAAAAATAAGATAAATCAGGTTGGATTTGTTGTGCGTTGAGTTGTGTAATGGCCAAAATTATTGTCTTTTTGTTAGCTTATTTCATCTTGAAATTATAACAAGTATCCGAAGTATCGCCAACAGCTTACCAAAATCTTTATGCTAACAAATAAAAAATTTACAGAAAGATTTTTCAAAATCGGGTAAACTAAGTCAAAATTTATTGTTTATTTAGCTTCACTATCACCATTATCAACGACTAAACATGCTCAAAATCAAAAATACTTACTTCAAAGACGATCGTGCCTCACAAATTGTTAGCTGGGGGCATTGGTTTACGTTGTTTAATATTTTTGTTGTAATTTTGCTTGGTAGTCAATATTTACTTATTGCTGATTGGCCTCGTACTTTTATGGGACGGTTTTATGCAATCATTAGTGCTATTGGCCATTTCAGTTATTTGACCTTTGTTGCTTATTTAGTTCTACTTTTTCCGTTAAGTTTTTTTATTCATTCGTCTCGATGGCAAAGGATTATTGCAACGATCTTTGCAACAGTCGGTATTTCGTTACTGATTATTGATATTGAAGTTTTTTCGCATTTTAGAATGCATCTTAATTTGTCGATTTGGCAATTATTCTCATCGCAAAAAGTTTCTTATTTAAGTACGGTATTTATTGCCATTCCCTTTGTTTTATTGATTGAGATTTTATTTTCATTATGGAGCTGGAAAAAACTACGTAGCTTAAATAAACGCAAATGCTATGCAAAACCAGTAGTGATTTTTTTTATTATTTGCTTCGTTGCCTCACATTTGATCCATAGCTGGGCTGATGCTAATTTTTATCGACCTATTACCATGCAACGCTCAAGCCTTCCGCTTTCTTATCCTTTAACTGCTCGCCATTTTCTTGAACGATATGGCTTTATAAAAGAAAACGGTTATCGCGATCGTGTTGCTCAAGAAGGCAATCCTTTTGCGATGGCAATTGAATACCCATTAGGACGCCTTGTTTATGATAAACAACCGATAAAAAATAATGTGCTTATGATTGTTATTGATGGGTGGAATACAAATTTATTAACTAAACATATGCCTAGGTTGAATGCATTTGCTCAAGATAATATTACCTTTACAAATCATTACGGTGCAAGTAATCAGTCATATTTGAATGACTTTTCATTATTTTACGGATTAGATCCTAACTACTATAATAGTATTTTAGTTGGACATAAACCTTCAGTATTGTTCGAGGTTGTGACTAAACAGCGCTATAATTTAGGTCTGTTTTCAGCAGACGGTTTTGCTGAACCTTTATATCGTTCTGCATTATTATCTAATTTTTCAATACCAGAGCCTAAAAAACAATCCAATAAACAAATAACCGAAAATTGGAGAGCATGGCATGAAGAACAGAATCATCTTGATAATCATGCACCTTTATTTTCTATCATCCAATATTCGTTAGGTGATAAAAACAAAAAAATTGCGATATCTGATCTTCAATCAGAAGCTAAAAAGTTAGATCAGTATATTGAATCCTTAATTGCTTATTTAAGATTATCGAATGCTTACAATGATACGGTGATTATTATTACTGGTACGAATGATATTAAAATTGACGAGGTGAAGAAAGTAGCATCACGCAATACAAGTAGTGGCTTTAAGAGGGAATCATTAAAAGTACCATTGATTATATCATGGCCGAATAAAGAAAGTGCTCAAATAACAGAAGCAACTTCGCAAACTGATATTATGCTTACATTAATGCAAGAGGTATTTTATGTTACTACGCCACCTCAACAATATAGTCAAGGTAAAAACTTATTTACTCGAAAGCCTAGACAATGGCTAGTTGCTGGTGATGAAAATACTATAGCTGCACTTTATGATGATAAAACGGTTGTTTTAGATGCTTTTGGTCGTTCTAAAATTTATGATATTAATGGTAAGTTGCAAAAAGAAGAAAAAATTAGCTTACCAATCTTTTTGCAAATCGTCACTGAAAATCGCCGTTTTATGGTCGTGGATAATTGATTTAGCTTTTGAATAGAATAATAAAAAGAGGTGAATTACTTCACCTCTTTGCCCATTGCTTGTAAATCGGCATGATAAGACGAACGCACAAAAGGCCCGCAAGCAGCATGGGTAAATCCCATATTTAATGCTGTTTGCTTCAATTCTTCAAATTCTTGTGGTGACACATAACGTTCAACTGGTAAATGATATTTACTCGGTTGTAAATATTGGCCCAGCGTTAACATAGTCACACCATGACTACGTAAATCCTTTAATACTTGAATTAACTCTTTGTTTGTTTCACCTAGTCCAACCATCAACCCCGATTTTGTTGGAATTTCTGGATGCCGCTCTTTAAACCTAGCCAGTAATTTGAGGGATCCTTCATAGTTAGCACCAGGACGGATCTTTTTATATAAACGTGGGATATTTTCTAAGTTATGATTAAACACATCAGGTGGGTTATTGCTTAACACTTCAATTGCTTCATTAATACAGCCACGAAAGTCAGGTGTGAGTGTTTCAACTTTTATATTTGGGTTTAATGCTCTAATTTCTCGAGTACAATTAGCAAAATGGCTAGCTCCACCATCTTTTAAATCATCCCTATCAACCGAGGTAATAACAACATAGCGTAATTTCATTTCTTGAATGGTTTGCGCTAGCTTAATTGGTTCTTTACTGTCTGGTGGTAATGGTCTACCATGAGCTACATCACAAAATGGGCAACGGCGGGTACAAATATCGCCCAAAATCATAAAAGTAGCTGTACCATGGTTAAAGCATTCAGCTAAGTTAGGGCAAGAGGCTTCTTCACAGACTGAATGCAATCCATGTTTGCGCATGGTGTTTTTGATATGTGCAATATTATCAGAGTGAGCAGATAGCTTAATTCGCATCCATTCAGGTTTTTTAAGTGGCGTTGCATCTTCTAATGTGATTGTTGGGATTAAGCGTGTTTTGTCAGCATCACGATATTTTGAGCTTCTGAGTGTTATTTCATTATTTTGCATAATTGGTATCTTATTTTTGAGGTAACTGCTTAATAAAATTATTAGTTAATAGTTGTTTTATCTCTTTATGATTAATTTGAGACACATATTCTTTTAGTTGCGTCATTTGTAATCCGGCGTAGCCACAAGGGTTAATGTTATTAAAAGGGGAAAGATCCATATCAACATTGAATGCAAGCCCATGTAAAGTGCAGCCACGACTGATATGCAAACCAAGTGAACAAATTTTTTTTTCGTTAATATATACTCCCGGTGCATTAGACTTTGCATGAGCTATAATACCATAATGGAGTAATGTTTGAATGACGCTATTTTCTAAATAACTAACTATACCTCGGATACCTATCTTAAGTCTTTTTAAATCAAATAAAATATACATGATTTGTTGACCTGGAGCATGGTAAGTAATTTGACCACCGCGATCGGTCTGAATAACTGGGATATTTGTCTGATTTAATAAATGTTCTGCTTTACCAACTTTACCTTGGGTAAATATGGGTTCATGCTCGACTAACCAGATTTCATCAAGAGAATGCTCAT
>NZ_LZGZ01000141.1:0-22009 GCF_001690515.1 Gilliamella sp. Fer4-1
AAACAGAAATAATAGCAATTGCGCTTATTGGATAAAATTAACCGGATAATCGCGTGGCTTTTTAAAATAATTTTTATATAACCTATTATTTTTTATAATGAATTGTTTATGTTTTGATTCAAAAAACAGACGAAAAGCTCATAATATCGGCTAGCAAACCAATTACAACATTCAAGCTTTTCTGTTAGAATTGATATAATCCTATAAAAAGATAAATAAAATTAAGGAATAAAAAGGAATATATGGCAAATACATTACTTCGAAGTGGTGATATCAAAGATTTCAAAATGTTAGGACATGATGGTAAGGCTGCCTATCTCGTTGCAACTCAAATCCGCGAAATGTTTAGAGTTAAATTAGGTAAACAATATGCTGATTGTTTAGCTATTCCCCAACGTAATGATCAAGGCAATATTATTGATTGGTATATTCCTTTTGACTCAGACCAGCCTGATGGCCAATATTATATCGTACCTTGGAGCTCTGCTAGCGAGTCTGAGCAAGAATCAGCACTAACATTGCTTAGAGAATTTGAACATAAAGTGATGAATTTCGGTAAGCAACTAGCGAGTAATCCTAATTTAGAGGGAGATCAACTCCTTTTTAGCCGCCTTATTTATGACCCCAAAAATAATGCCGACAGCGCTGAGCCTAATTTGATGGCGATACGTTTTCCAAGTAATCAATTTGTTTATATCGTTAATGACAAACCTGTCATTACTTTTTGGGGATTTGTTTATCCGCAAACGCCTCAAGTTAAGTCTCCATTCTATTGTTTAGAGCCCGCAAAAAAAGTTACATCAACAGCAACGGTGCCTCCAGCTCAGACACCTATTAATAATAAACCATGGTGGAAGCGTTGGTGGATATGGTTACTGGGATTATTACCTTTATTGTTACTTTTGCTAGCATTGTTTTTACTACGTGGTTGTTGGTTAAAACCTGAAATATCGATTAATCCAAATTTGTCTTTAGAAAATGCTCCAATTAATCAAGCAGAAAAAAATGAACAACAATATGAGAAAAAGCCTAACGTTGCATTAAAAACTGAGCCAAAAGATGTGGTTGTAGACAATCAGTTAGGCGCGATCAATAACGTTATACCAAATGACACAACTTTAGGCGATACAAATAATGTTAATCGTGTTCCTACTAATGCTGATGCAACTGGCGATTCGGTTGATCATCCTGTACCAGTTGATAGCACAAATGATGATAAGAATACTCCAAAACCAGATGCTAAAGATAATGAAAATGGGACGGTACCATCTCCAGATCTGGATAAAACTGATGGAAAGGATGAAAAATCCAATGTTCCCGATCCGGATCAAAAAGATAATATTGAAGAGAAAAATAGCCAAGATGGCACTGACCAAACGACTTCTCCAACCGATAAAAATAATAAATCAGATTCGACTTCAGCTGCTGATCAGGCTGACCATTTAGCTTTGCCTACTGATGCAATCAAGCAAGGAACCACCGATTTCTTAAATGGTCAATGGTCTGCAAACGGGGGGATCCAAGATAAAGCTACTGGTAAGCCATTGCAATTAAGTTATAACTTTAATGATGGCAATGGTGAAGTGACTATAACACGTAGTGATGGTGTAAAATGTACAGGTAATGTTAGCACTGGCATTAAAAACGCTAATTTAGATATAACAGGTAACACTGAGGCTGTTTGTAGTGACAATACCAAATATCAATTACCAAAAATTCAATGTACACAAGGCAAGGATAATAAAGCCAATTGCCAAGGAATTTATAATAATGGGACTGCATTCCCAATAACGATGAAAAAACAATAAAGGTTGTATATGCTTCCAGAATTACGCAATTATGGTCAAGAAGTGACACTTATTATGAATAGCGGTATTCAGTTTCTTGACTTTGCTCTTAAAATTGATTGGAAAGATAACTATTGGCGCAATAGAGTTAATGGTAACTTTATTGATCCCTCCGAAAGTGGCGCACTGATTAGATTGATTGAAGATGTGGATAATGGTCAATTTTTTTCGCCAGATAATCCGACATTTGCCGTTAATCCAACACAAGAAATAAGTGTTGAGCAATCGTTAAAATTATACGACGGTATTTGGTTACCTGTGCCTGTTTTACGCTCAATACCGCCTGAACGCTTTGATAAAGGTCCTCATAACTGGAGCCGAGTTCGAATTGTTAGTATTCCTGAGGGGGAAGATCCCGATGGTAATACACATCGAATCACTTTTGCTTTTGATACAAAAGTGTTTGCTAATTTACAAGATGTGGCTTACCTTGCACCAACCGAAAATGATGTAATGACTGGCGCCGTATTTAGTTTAGCACATCGTTCAGATCACATTTCCTGGTATTTAGAACTAAAATGGATCACCAATTGGTTAATTGATCTTTTTCAAGAGTTGGCGGGAGATCCCCAGCGCTTAAAAATTCACAGAGATGATCTTAATATAGAGATGAAAAACAAAGCTTATTATGGTCATTATCTTAATATCATCCATTTACTTGCCGACTCATTACATTTACCAACAATTAAAATTGTCTCAAATACTAAAAATGATTTGGTGAAATCAATTCCTGTTGACATGATTTTAGATGTAGGAAACTCTCGCACTTGTGGGATTTTAATTGAAGATCATGTTCAAGATAAAGATAGTTTAAACCATCGTTATGAGCTTGAAATTCGGGATTTAACGCAACCAGAGCATATTTATAATGAACCATTTGAAAGCCGAGTAGAATTTTCCCAAACCTTTTTTGGTAAAGAGCATTTTTCTTTGCAAAGTGGGCGACGAGATACGTTTCGTTGGCCAAGTATTGTTCGTGTTGGTCAAGAAGCAAGCCGGCTTGCCAGTAGGCGGGAAGGTAATGAGGGGGCCACCGGGCTTTCAAGTCCAAAACGTTATTTGTGGGATCAAGATAAATACGAACAAGGTTGGCGTTTTAACTCTCATTATGTCAAAAGCGATCATGAACCGTTTGCAACCGCAGAGCCTTTTTCAAGTTTAATTAATGAATATGGGGAAGCGTTACACATTCTTAGCAATGATATTCAAGAAGAATATGATCGCAAAATGCCCGTTTTCCACCCAAAATATTCTCGCAGTTCTTTGATGACATTTATGCTCTGCGAAGTATTAATGCACGCATTAATGCAAATCAATAGTGTTGCCCAACGTAATAAACTTGAACATGCTAAAACACCGCGTAATTTACGTTCAATTATTTTAACGATTCCTCCAGCGATGCCTAAGCCTGAACAAGCTATATTCAAAAGCTGTGTATACCAAGCAATCGGCTTAGTTTGGAAAAGCCTTGGTTGGGATAGTTCAGATGATAATATTGACTTCAATAATCCAGAGCAATTACAAAGTGTTTGGCCAAATATTCCTGAAGTTTATATTCAATGGGATGAAGCAACGTGCGGTCAAGTTGTGTACCTTTTTAATGAGACACAAAATAATTATAATGGACGTAGTGAAGAATTTATTGCTTCCATGATTCGCCCAGACAAAGAAAATAAACAAAAACTGACCATTGCAACGGTTGATATCGGCGGTGGTACAACCGATTTAGTCATTAATGATTATCAATTAGACTACGGCGTCAGTGCGCAAACCAATAGCAGTAATGCCTATATCGTACCCACACAACGTTTTCGTGATGGATTTAAAGTTGCTGGCGATGATATCTTGCTTGATATTATCCAAGATACCGTGTTAACGGCTTTAACAAATGGCTTAAAACAAGCGGGCATTGCTGACCCGAATCCAATTTTATCCACAATTATTGGTTCGCAACAACTATCTATACAAGATGCAGTATTGCGTCAGCAACTTACTTTACAGTTATTTACGCCTGTTGGCTTACAAATATTAAAAGCGTATGAGCTTTACGATCCGTTACACGCAGAACAACATGTGTATCGCTCTACCTTTAGGGAATTATTACACCATAACATTATGACGGATAACGTGCTTAGTTTTATTAATGATCCAATTAAGCGCGCATTAAACAATCCTGATTTTTCGGTGCTTGATTTAACTATCGAAATTAACTTAAAACGTATTCATTATTTGTTTATTCGTGGTGATTATTACAATATTTGTAAAACCTTTGATGCACTATCGGAAATTATTAGCTGTTATCAATGTGATGTGCTTTTATTAACTGGTCGCCCTTCGCGTTTACCGGGTATTCAAAGTTATTTTCGATCACGGTTATCAATACCTGCTGGGCGAATTTTACCATTACATGGATATCACACTGGTAGTTGGTACCCATTCCATAAACAAGAACGTATTGATGATCCTAAAACGACAGCCGCAGTGGGAGCTATGCTGTGCTTTTTAAGCAAGAATTTACGATTACCTAATTTCTATTTTAGATCATCTAATATGGATTTATATTCAACTGTTAAATACATTGGGCTGCTAGATAATCTGAATATGATTAAAAAGGAAAATGTCTATTACCAAGATATTGACTTGGATAATCCTGATTATGATTTTCCTGAACTATCATTTGAAATTAGAGGAACCACAAGGCTTGGATTTAGGCAGCTTGAAGTTGACCGTTGGCCTGCATCGCCTATCTATATTTTGACAATTGAAAATAGTGGCGTGGCTAAACGATTGAGTTCTGAAGGTGTGGTGTTACAAGTGACTTTAGGTATAAAGAACAAACAAAAAATGGTTGAAAATTTTTATATTAAAGATTTAAAAGCCTCTGACGGGCGGGCTTGTAATAAAAATCAGGATATTAAACTCAGCTTAAACACAATGGTTAACTCTGGTTTAATTAGTGCACAATATTGGCTTGATAGTGGAATGATAAAACGATGAATAACTTAAATGAACAACTTCCTAAATCTTGGGATCAGGTCTATCAAGCGTCCGCAAAGGCTATTGAATGGGTGCATCAAACCCGTCATTCATCCAAACGTTTAAATAGTGAAGCCGATAATTTAATTCTGGATTTGCGTCGTTTGCGTAATAGTGCAAAACGATTAGGTGATGTCTCTGCCAAATCTGTTGCAGTTGGTTTTTTTGGGTTATCACAAGCGGGCAAATCTTATCTTATTTCAGCATTAGCCGCTGGTGAAAATGGTAAACTTGAAACCATTGTGGATAATGAAGTTCTCGATTTTATCGATCACGTTAACCCAGTCGGAAGTGGCAAAGAGGCAACAGGCCTTGTTACCCGCTTTAGCCGTATTGCCAAAGGTGGCATACCTAACTATCCATTAGAATTGAAATTATTTAAAGAGATAGAAATTGTCAAAATCTTGATAAATGCTTACTTTAAGGATTTTGATCAACAAAAAGTCTCCAATAAAATTGAGTTAGTACAGCTAAATCAGTTGATTCAACGTTTAGAAACTAAAAAACAGACCAGTTATGTAGGCGGTGTTAACGAAGACGATATTGTTGATCTTTATGATTACTTATCTGAAAACTTTGGTAATTCCCTTGATGAGTTGAAAGGGGGATATTGGGAAAAAGTCATCCTTTTGCTCCCTTACTTACCAATAGCTGAGCGAGGGGAGTTATTGGCTATTTTGTGGGGTGGGCTTGCTGAGCTCACTACAATTTATACTCAATTAGCCACAACACTATCGAGTTTAGGTCATGTTGAAACTGTGTATGCGCCACTTTCTGTATTAGTTAAAGATAATAATGGCACTAAATCACAAATTGACAGTATTATGAATGTTGATATTCTTGAACGATTGAACACTAATAAAGATTCATCAGTGACCATAACGCCGTTCAATGGAGTGCCGACAGATATCTCTTTAGCTCAACTGGCTTTTCTAACCGCTGAATTACTCTTCCCTTTAGTTAATAAAACCAGAGTGCCAACCTTTGAAAACGTCGATTTGCTCGATTTTCCTGGATATCGTGGTCGCTTAAACTTGGTTTCAGTTTCAGATGTTAAAGAAGGTAACCCTATTGCTCAGCTTTTATTGCGAGGCAAAGTTGCTTATCTTTTCGAAAAATACACAGATAGCCAAGAAATGAACGTGCTAGTTGTTTGCACACCGTCAGATAAACAATCTGATGTTAATGATGTGGGTCCCGTTCTTGAGCGTTGGATTGATAAAACTCAAGGTGAAACTGCTGAAAAAAGAGCCACTAAAAAAGCGGGTTTATTATGGGCGATCACTATGTTTGATAAACGCATTGGTACCTCATTAACACTATCAGAAGATAATCTTAAAAATAGTTGGGGTAAAGGTGGTTTGCTACAACAAACTATTTTAGAACGCTTTGGTAGTTATGATTGGCTAAGTAACTGGTCCAACGAGCATAAATTTAATAATGTCTTTTTAGTTCGCAAACCTGGATTTGATGTGCCATTTTTAAATGTCGATTCAAAAACTTGCCAAGAACAAGCTTATAATGAAAATTATCAAGATAAAATGAATGTATTAAGAAGCACATTTATTCAAAATAGTGATATTAAAGAATATGTTTTTCAGCCAGAGGAAGCGTGGGATGCTATGCTAAAACTCAATGATGGCGGTATAGGGCGAATTAGTCAATACTTAGAACAAGTTGCTATAACTGAAGTTAAACAACAGCGGATTGTTGAACAGCTTAATGAAAAAATTGATTACATTATTAATATGCGTTTTGATACTTGGTATCAAGCAGATAGTAATGAAGAGCTCGTTAAGAAAAAACAAGTTATCGCTAATGTTGTTAAAGAACTACAAAATAAAGCATTATTATTGGGCGAACTACTTAAAACGTTTGAATTACCTGATCAAACAATTCGAGCACTTTATCATTCTAATACGATAGAAAATGAAACACAGCAAGATAGTAATGATAATTTGTTAGATAATTTATCAAATGATTTCGGATTAAATGCGGATTTTGAACTATTTTCTGATGTGAATTCATCGTTAACTACCAAACAAGCAACTATATTAACAACAGAATCAAAGTTTGCAAAAACGGTTTTTTCGGCATGGTTAGAGCATTTAAGAAATATCGTTTTAGATAAACATATTTTACAGTTTTTTGGAATTACTCAAAAATCACTTTCTTTTATTATAGAAGAACTTATTACTGCTGCGAATCGCATGAAACTTGAAGCAAGTTTAAGTGAGCATATTTTGAATAATGAAAATATGGGTAGTAAACGTGATGATCTTGAGTCTAGGCAAATCAGTACTATTCATAATTTACTGGCAGACTTTATTGCTTGGTTAGGTTTTATTCAAGGTCAAGTAACTGATATACCAATGAGCAAAGTTAATCAAGGTAAGCCAATATTTTCTTCACCATTAAGTGAATTTAATGTTCAATCATCGCATTCATTACCAAAGCTAGACGATAATACTAAAAATTATTCTCAGTATGCGATCTTTGATTGGTTTATTGCATTTGCGGTGCTTGCGCAAGAAAATGTAGGCCACCATGCAGGGCGAGAAATTAGTCAAGAACAAAATAGTCGATTAGGCGAAATTCTTGGCTTTTTCAAGCAATCGCAGATTAATTAAAAATAAATAATAACGTATTGAATAAATATAGTAAATGAGCCTTTTTGAATAAAAGGCTTATCACTCGATAGAGTGAATGATGCTCAAAATTTGGGTGTAAAATAGAGGATATCATGGCATTAAGAATTGAATTAGATGGTTATAAACCCGGTGTTGCGAAGTTTTTAGCTCAAAAATGGAAAGGCAGTTCTGAAATTGATATGCTTATACAACGTAATCAGGATGGGTACTATTTATCTGATTTGAATCAGTGGGCTCCTGAAAAAAGCTGGCATACAGTTGAAAATATGTCTGTAGATAATGAACAGCTAACAGGGCAAGTCAGTGAATGGTTGGTTGACACTTTGTTGTCACAGGGAAATCAGGTTCGTTTTCTTATACAAATTCGTGATAAACAAAATGAGAATTATATTGATGGCGGGGTTGTTAGTATTGCTGACACCGTGTTTGCATCAACGGCATTAAATGTGCAGGCAGCATTACCTAATGACGAACAAGTTATAGCAAAACCTGAATTAGCAAACGAATCTACTGTTGAAGAAGAGACGCCATTAATTGAAGAGCCCAGCATGGATACTGAGAAGACAATGCTGGCTGAACATGTTGAAGCGGAAACAATATCAGAGCCTGCACCTGAAATACCGCTTGAATCGGTTAAATCGAAAAGCCGCTTAGGATTAATCGTTGCTATTATAATTGGTTTTATGATGTTAATCGGGATTGCTCTTGCTACTTGGTATTTTTTCTTTTTCAAAAAGCAATCACAACCAATAACACCGGTGCAAATTAGTGCCCAATGTAGTTTAAATAATGGTTTTACCAATGACTTAACTTTTATTCAACAATGTTTACAAACCAAGCCAGAAGTTGATGCAATTATTCAGATAATTACTGAAGCTAAAAAAGCTGAAAAATGTAATATTGCTCAACGATTATATGCAAATCAAGCTCAGCAAAATGCGAAGATTGCTATACTTTATGCTAAAGAGTACGACGAGAAGTTTTATGAAAATAATAGTTGCTTTAAAGCAGATAAAGAAACCGCTATTTATTGGTATGAAACATCTTTGAATCATGATCCTGATAATACCTTAGCCAAAAATCGCTTAGCTGAATTGCAAAAATAGTGAGGAAAGGATATGAAAAAAATAGCAATTTCAAAACTCGTTATTGGTCTAAGCCTCGCTTGTGTACCTTGGATAGCTTCGGCAGCTGAACCGCTCAAACAAGAAGGCAAAAAAACCTTATATCAGCGTGTATTAAGCACACCAACGTGTGAATTAAAAAATAATATTACGGATCCTACCGGCAAATCTGTGCCAGCATTTTCACGCTATTATGTTTATGAACGTAAAAACGACAATAATCAGCAATGGCTTAAAGTTGGGCCTGATTCTTATGGAAAAGCGATAGGTTGGATTAATAATTCATGTGCAGTTGCTTGGAATATGCAAATGACATTAGTTTTTACAAACCCTGTTGATCGTGATCCTTTGTTATTTTTCAAAGATAAGGCTGCATTAACCGCTATTGTTGATGCTGATAAGCCAGAGGTTTTATTAAAGCCTATTCGTGACACGTTAAAAGCCAATAAGCCAGCTTCAGATGTGGTTGCTCAAGAGCCTAAAGAGTTTGTTGATTTTAAAAGTAACTTCTATTTATTACCTATTTTACAAGGTGAAGAGGTTATGAATGGGCAAGGTTTTTATGAGCGAGTGCTAGAAGTAGCATCAGTAAGTAAACAGGATTCATTGGTAAAAAATAATACAAAACCAGCTAATGGCCAAACTACTGATGATAGCACTAATCAAGTTGCTCCATTTAAAGCCGCCATTGTGTTTGTTATTGATTCCACTATTTCAATGGATCCTTATATTTCAAGAACTAAAGAAGCAGTAACGCGAGTTTATCAGCACATTGAAAAAGAAAATTTACAAGATCAAGTTAAATTTGGATTGGTTTCATTTCGATCGAGTTTAAAGGCCTCGGATAAACTTGAATTTGTTTCTAAACTTTTTGCCGATCCCAATAAAGTAAAAGATAAAGAGGATTTTAAACAGCTAAGCGCTTCGCTTAAACAAGCTTCTGTATCAACCGCATATTTTGCCGAAGATTCTTATGCTGGGGTCGCTCAAGCATTAAATGATATTAATTGGAATAGCTTTGGCGCACGTTACATGATTTTGATAACAGATGCTAGTGCAATTCCCGGTGATGATAAACTTTCTAGTACAGGAATGGATGCTGCGCAATTAAGACTTGAAGCTCAGCATAAGGGCGTAGCTATTTACGCACTACATTTAAAAACGCCAAGTGGTGAAAAAGATCATCAGATTGCTGCAACGCAATATTCGGATCTAACTTATAATGATTTCATTCATAAATCGCTTTATTATCCTGTTAATGCGGGAGATGTACATCAGTTTGGCCAAAAAGTTGACTTGCTGGCAAAAGCCTTATCAGAACAAGTTAAGCTTGCGTATAAAGGCGAGGCTTCTGTCGGCAATGCACTTAATGCAAAAGATGATAATTCTGACATGTTAAAAGATGCATTGCTACTCAGTAAGGCCATGCAGTTAGCTTATTTAGGCGATACCAAGGGGACTAAAGCGCCAACCGTTTTTAAAGCCTGGATTGCAGATAAAGATTTCGTTAAACCGACGATTCCAACAGCGGAGCCTCGTATATTATTAACTAAATCGCAACTTAGTGATTTGAGTGATATTGTCAGCAAAATTGCTAATGCGGCTAATGATGGGTTAATTTCAGCCGATGATATGTTTTCCCAGCTTCGCTCTGTTGCTGCTGCGATGGGGCAAGATCCAAGTAAATTAAAATCAGATTCGGTGACCAAAATTGCTGACTTAGGTTTGCTTGGTGAATATCTAGATAACATTCCATATAAAAGTGATGTGACAGGGCTTGACCAAGATACTTGGAAAAGCATGAGCGGGCTTGAGCAAGAAAAATTTATCCGTAATTTAAATAGTAAAATTCGTTACTATCAAAAATGTAATGCCGATGTCGATCGTTGGATTTCGTTAGCCGAAGGCAGCGATCCTCGCGAAAATGTTTATCCTATCCCATTAGAAATGTTGCCTTAGACATATGTTAACTATTAAGCAGTTATCTATTTTACGCTCAACAGGTAAATCCTTTTTTAGTGTTTGCCTGCCTGAGCTAACCGTCAAAGCTGGTGAAGTTGTTGTTATTCAGGGCGATAGTGGTGCAGGCAAAAGCACATTACTTGAAATGGTAGGAATGATTTTAAAACCAGATGAAATTGGCCACTATAAATTGATTGTTGATAATTATGCAATCGACATTGCAACGCTAATCGAGCAAAACCAGCTTGATAAGCTGGCTGATATTCGAGCTCAGTATTTGGGTTTTACGTTACAAACAGGTGGATTACTGCCTTTTTTGACTGTTCGTGATAACATTTTATTATCATTGAAGTTATTACAAAAAAAAGTGGATAACAGCCGGTTTGATTATTTAGTGCAAAAACTTAAAATTGACCATTTGCTAAATAAATATCCTAAACAGTTATCTATTGGTGAAAGGCAACGCGCTTCTTTTATTCGTTCCATTATTCATAAACCGGCGTTATTACTTGCCGATGAGCCAACCTCGGCATTGGATCCCTATAATGCAAGTTTACTTTTTGATTTAATTATTGAGCAAGCTCAGCAAGACAATATTGCTGTGATGATTGTAACGCACGATTGGCAACGCATTGCAAGCAAAGGGTTATTTACTTTATCAGCTAACTTAACTTCCCCTCAATCCTCAGTATTTTTACCATTACAAGATAAGGTGTAAAAAATGACTAAAGCAATATTAAAATGGTTACTTGTTACTCGCTTATCTTTAGCTGACTTATGGTATGACAAAAAAGTTTCGTTTTGTATTATCGCCTCGGTGATCTCAGTGATTACGCCATTATTATTGTTATTTAGCTTAAAATATGGTGTGGTTTCTCAACTTAGAGAACAATTACTTAATGATCCACAAAATTTAGAAGTCAAAATCGTTGGTAATTTACAATTCACGAGTGAAATGTTTGAGTGGATAAAAAAACAGCCTGAAACGGCTTTTGTTATTCCTCTAACACGCTCATTAAATACACAAGCTGATTTAATGAAAGATGCGAGTCATTTTGTGAATAATGCCGAAATTATTCCTACGGCTACAGGTGATCCAATAACAGAAGCTACGCCTTTGCTTAATAATAAAAATCAAATTATATTAAGTGCATTATCGGCAGAAAAAATGCAAGCAACTATCGGTAGTCGTGTGAAAATGGTGATAACAAGGCAGCTTGATGGAAAACTGGAAAAAGGCATAACCATATTAGATGTGGTAGGTATTATTCCCGAGAGTCGTTATAGTCGAGCAGCTGCTTTTGTTTCTTTAGATTTACTTATTGCCATGGAAGATTTTTATGATGGCTACCAAAGTGATATTTTTTTAACGTCTACTGGGCAATCAAATCCACCAAAACATACTTCGTTTGCGCGAGCCCGTATTTATGCCAATTCACTAGATAATGTCGCCCCATTAGCCTTTAAATTACGAGAAAAAAATATAGAAACGCGTACACAAGCTAACGCGATTGAAAACATGCAAGCAATCGATCGAGTGCTCAATTTTATTTTTAGTGTCATTGCAATTACAGCTGTTTTAGGGTGTATTTTGTCATTTACAGGGGCATTTTTATCGAATATTGAACGTAAACGTAAAGATATTGCCTTTATGCGATTACTTGGATTTCGTTCAAAAAGCATTATGCTTTATTTAATCAATCAAGCAATGATTTTAAGCTGTTTAGCTTTTGTTATCTCTTGTGTGCTTTTTGGATTAGGAAATAGTGCCTTTAATTTAGTTTTAGGTAAAAATTTGATTTCACAATCCGTGGTGAGTCAATTACAATTTTATCATCTTATCGTTGCTTTTTTACTGACTTTATTTATATCAAGCGGCGTTGTGGTTATAGGAGGGCGACGTGCTATTAAAATTCAACCAGCAGAAAGCTTACGTGAAGCATAGTTATCCCCAATGTATTCGATTGGCTTATTGGGGTTTGGCTGCAATAAGCTTACTTCCCTCATTAAGCTTTGCTGAGCCTTGGGACAGTAAATTTTATAATCCCAAACCAGCCAAAGATGATGTCATTTTACCCATGCCGTGTGACGGTAGTTTAGTGATGAAAAAGGTATTTACTCCTACCAATAAATCGTTAGATGATGTCAAAGTTATTTTAGGAAGTAATCAAAAAGAACTTGGTTTTGCTGAATATGCGACACCCAACTATATAGCAGGAAGTTTTTCTGATGCAGGTAAAGAGCGGTACTATTTGATAGGTAAATATGAAATTACCGTATTGCAATATCAATCTGTAATGAATGACACCTGCCCAATGCCTAAAGTGAACCTCTCTTTTCCTATCACTGATATTAGCTGGTTTGATGCTATAGCTTTTACGAATAAATATAATCGTTGGTTAATTGAAAACCGGTCAAAGCTAAAATCAATTAGTTTGCCTAATGGTTATGTCCGTTTACCGAATAATACCGAATGGGAATATGCCGCACGAGGTGGTTCGAAAGTAACTGAATCAGAATTTCGTGAATCACGGTTCCCAATGATGGGGAATTTGGAAAATTATGCGTGGTTTTCTGGTGCCAAGTCGGCTAATGGAAAATTACAACTTATTGGACGGCTTGAACCTAATCCGTTAGATTTGTTTGATATCTTAGGTAACGCAAGCGAAATGATGTTTGATTCGTTTCGAATGAATAAACTCGATCGCTATCATGGCCAACAAGGCGGTATGACGGTTCGTGGTGGTAGTTATTTGACACCTGAATCATCAACTACCAGTGCTTTTCGTACCGAAAAACCTTTTTATGATGATAAAGGTGCTTATAAGAGTAAAGATGTTGGGTTTCGTTTGGTTTATACAACAGAAGTGATTAATTCTAGTGATAAAATCAAAGAGTTAGAAAAAGAATGGAACCAATTAGGTAGCGAAACGGAAAGCTCAGAAAATGCTAATGTTGTTAGTGAGCTTGAAAAAATCACCAAACAAGTGGAAGACGAGAAAACAAAAAAAGAATTAAATCAACTTAATACACTGTTACGTAGTGCTAACCAAGCTCGTGATGAACAACGAGATCGATCCATTCAGTCAGCATTACAGTTAGGTGCATTTTTGTGTGCGAATGTTTCAGATTTAAGCAGTAAATTTGAGTATAATGACAATTTATATAGAACAATGGCTAATGAAGTTTGTGATCCAAAAGAAAGCGATACTTTAGATGATGACAATATGTGTTCAAAAGTGAAGCTAGATAATTTGAAACAAGTTGTTGATGAGTCTAAAAATGCTCGGGACTTTATATTGAAATATTATTCCGATACTATTGTTAATACTGCGTCAAATTACGAGAAAATTACTATTAATGATCAAGTTAACTCTACTCAATTTATTTTAGAAAATAGTGGCAAAGCTAATATGAGTGACTATTTAAAACTCTATTTCAAACATATTAATCAATATATTGAATCGGGGAAAATTGCGAGATCAGCTTGGCTACAAACATGCAATGAAATAAAAGGAAAAAGATGATGAATAAAATTATAGTAACGCTGTTTTTGTGTGTATCGCTTATTTTAACTGGCTGCCAAGGCGGAGGAGGAGTCAGCTCTAGAAATGCCGACCCTGCTTTAACAAAAAGTAACACAGCTAAGTTTTTTAGTAAATCAGCATGGCAGTCTTGTGCTGTTGGCGCGGGTTTAGGCGGTATTGGTTGTATGTTAGCAGGTGGAAAAGCTGGCGTTTGTATTGCATCAGCTGCGGTTGGTTGTGGTGTGATGATGGGCGCTAACTATTATCTTGACAGTAAACGAGCTGAATATGCTAATGCCGAAATGCGCCTTGATGTTTACATCCAAGACATTCAACAAAATACTTACGAAGTTCAAGCAGTAACCGAAACAGCTAAAGCTGTGTTGAATAAAAATTTAGCGACTCTTAAAGTGTTAAATAATCAAATCAAAAAAGATACGTTAAATAAAAGACAAGCTAAAAATGATTTAACGCAAATTGATGCTAATATTGCCTATTTAAATGATAAATTAAAACGCATGAGAAAAGTTGAAAATGATTGGGTTTTAATCTCTTCTCAAGAACAACAATCAGGCGTTAATGTATCAAAACTCGATAAACAAATAAGTCAATTACATAAACAAATTACAGTGCTTGAAAATCAAATTAATCTTGTTACACAACAACGTTCAGCAGTTAAGGTTAGCTAATTATGAAAAAAACACATCTTCTATTACTCAGCCCGCTTATTTTTTTAGCTGGTTGTTCAACAACTCCCGAACAGTGCGATCCGACTAATACTAACATTGGTATTATGGATAAAATTAGCTGTAATTATTCAGGAAATTACCAAGCTCGGATCGATCAGAAAAAGCAAATTCTGGAAAATGAAGTAAGAGCGAATCAGCAATTTAAAGAAATCTATGCGACAATTGAAAAACAGAAAAACGATACCTCATTAAGTGTTAAACAAAAACAAGCGCAACAACAAAAATTGAAAAATGATTTAACTAAATTAACAAACGAAGTTAAACAAAAGGCTAAAGGTCGTGATGATCTACAAGCTCAAGTTAAAGACATTGAACAGCAACTAAAAAAAGCTAACAATTCAAATAATTCACAAATTGAAAAGCAAGTTGAGTTAGAAACGTTAAACAAAAAACTTCAACAGTTGCAAAAGGCATTAAATATATAAATTTTTGTTTAATCGCTTTTTTATAACAGTAGAAGAAATAAAAGGAAACAGTTACGCAATGCAGCGAATAGCAAGGTTTATGTGTGATCATAATAATTCCGAAAAGATGTCTTTATTAGATCAATATAATTCTTTGCTAGCGCTGCTAGAGCCACATTTAACCGAGCGTACTTTTTCAATTTTAGCTATACCGAGATTGATTAACGATAATCAATATATTGGTTGGTATACCCTTTTAGAAGGGCAAGCTGTCTTATTGAGTGAGATTTGTAATCAATCACAGAAAAGTAAGATAGAAAAAACATTGCAAGATCGTATTAACGATATCGAAGCAGTGGTTAAGTCAATGCCAATAACTGCTGAGCAGCAAGGATTTATTTCATCATGGTTACCTAGAATTAAAAGCTTAGGTAACCCTATTTATGTTATTAATGACGAACCCGTTATCATTAATAACTTTGAAGATCCGATTTTGCCTCCCGCGCCACCTCCTGTTATTCCACCAAAACCATTTTGGCGCTGGTGGCATTTTTTACTTTTAGCTTTATTATTGCTTGGTTTGTTTGGCCTCCTTTGGTATCTATTTTGCCCATATGAAAAACAAAAGCCTGCGGCTCAAGTTGCTGAACCAGCCATTACTCAACCAGTAGAAGAAAAGAAACCAGAACCTGTTGTGGAACCCCGCAAAGAAGAAGTTGAACCAGTTGTAAAATCAACATCAGAGCCAACTTCAGAACCAACTTCAAAGCCAACGGTCGTTGCACCTAAGAGCTGTATCGCCCGTGAAGAGATTGTCAGTAACAGTGACGCACCTAAAATGGTTATGATATTTGATAATTCAGCATCAATGATGTTTACATTGATGGAGTCTCAAGCAGCTATTAATAAATTCTTGAATACAGATGATTTAATGTCGCCAGAAGAAGCCGAGGCTTATATAAAACGCATGACACGCCTGCCTAATCGGTTATCAAGTAGTAAAAAAGTAGCATTAGCAAGCATTGATAAAATACAAGCAAACGTTGATATTGCATTAGTCACACTCTCATCTTGTCCTGTAGCACAAACTACACCGTTTTATAGTTATGACAATAGAAGTAAGTTAAAAAATAAAATTAACAGGTTAAAACCACTAGATAATAACAGCGCAACGCCATTATATAGTGGCATAAAGCAAGCCAGCAAAATGCTTGATGGTGTAAACCGTGATGATTACATATTAGTGATTAGTGATGGCCAAGACAATTGTACCAAAGCTAATATTTGTTCGTTAGCGAGCAAAATAGCCACTCAACAACCGCGTTTAAAGATAAATATTGTGGATATTGCTGGGAAGCATAAAATTGATTGTGTAGCTAATAAAACTGGCGGTAAAGTCTATGTAGCTCAAAGCCCAGCACAGATAGTTGCACAAATGAATAGCGCCGTTTCAAGTATGAATATTAGCAAACCGCTATGCGAATAATTATTTTTAAATGATGCTATATAAATGTATATAGCATCATTTGTATTTCTGTTTATGGGCCTGTTTCAAAATGAGTACAGTTTTAGTATAAAATTAAACTATAAGGGATTAAATTAATAATGCAGCGAATAACTCGGATAGCTTTTGAACACCATGATTCCGAAAAGATGTCTTTATTAGATCAATATAACTCTTTGTTAGCGCTGCTAGAGCCACATTTAACTGATCGTACTTTTTCAATTTTAGCTATACCGAGATTGATTAACGATAATCAATATATTGGTTGGTATACTCTTTTAGAAGGGCAAGCTGTCTTATTGAGTGAGATTTGTAATCAATCACAGAAAAGTAAGATAGAAAAAACATTGCAAGATCGTATTAACGATATCGAAGCAGCGGTTAAGTCAATGCCCATAACTGCTGAGCAGCAGGAATTTATTTCATCATGGTTACCTAGAATTAAAAGCTTAGGCAACCCTATTTATGTTATTAATAATGAGCCCGTTATCATTAATAGCCTTGAAGATCCGATTTTGCCTCCCGCGCCACCTCCTGTTATTCCACCAAAACCATTTTGGCGTTGGTGGCATTTTTTACTTTTAGCCTTATTACTCTTTGCTTTACTGGGCATTCTTTGGTATTTATTTTGTCCATATGCAAAAGAAAAGCCTGCGATTGCTGATGTTGAGCCCGCCATTACTCAGCCTGTTGATGAAAAGAAACCAGATCCGGTTGTTGAGCCACCTAAAGAGGAACAACCCGTTGTAAAATCGGAACCTGAAGCGATACCAGAGCCAGCACCTAAAAATTGTGTTACTCGTGAAGAGATTGCCAATAATACTGACAAGCCTAAAATGGTTATGATATTTGACAATTCAGCATCAATGTCATTGACGTTGATGGAATCTCAAGATTCTATTAATAAATATTTGAACACTGATTTCTATTCAATGTCGCTAGAAGACGCTGATGCCTATGAAAAACGCATGACACGCCTGCCTAATCGGTTATCAAGTAGCAAAGAAGTTGCATTAGCAAGCATTGATAAAATACAAGCAAACGTTAATATAGCATTAGTTACACTCTCAGCTTGCCCTGTAGCACAAACTACACCATTTTATGGTTATGATAATAGAAGTAAGTTAAAAAATAAAATCAACCGGTTAAAACCACTAGATGATAACAGCGCAACACCGTTATATAGTGGGATAAAACAAGCAAGCAAAATGCTTGATGGCGTAAACCGTGATGATTACATATTAGTTATTAGTGATGGTCAAGACAACTGTACCAAAGCTAATATTTGTTCGTTGGCGAGCAAAATCGCTACTCAACAGCCACGTTTAAAAATAAATATTGTGGATATTGCTGGACAGCATAAAATTGATTGTGTGGCAGAGAAAACTGGTGGTAAAGTTTATGTGGCTCAAAGCCCAAAACAAATAGTTGAACAAATGAACAATGCTGTTTCAAGTATGAATATTAGCAAACCGCTATGCGAATAATTATTTTTAAATAATGCTATATAAATGCATATAGCATTAATTGTATTTCTGCTTTGAGTATGTTTTAAAATTAATGTAGCTTTAGTGTAAAGGTAAAATGTAAGGGATTAAATTAGTAATGCAACGAATAACTCGAACAGTCTTTGAGCATAATAATTCAGAGAAGATTTCTCTACTAAAACAATATAAATCCTTACTACCATTACTAAAGTCACATTTAACTGATCGTACGTTTTCAATTTTAGCAACACCAAAGTTAATTGATAACAATAAATATGTTGGCTGGTATACTAATCTTGAAGGTCAACCTGTTTTACTTGATAGTATTGCTGATGAGTCGCATAAAAATCAAATAACTAAGACATTACAAACACGTATTAATGATATTGAAAGAGCTGTTAAATTGATGATCTTAAGTGATGAAGATCAGCGTTTAATTTCGTTTTGGCTTCCAAGAATTAAGAGTTTAGGTAATCAGATTTATGTTATAAATGAAGATCCTGTTATTATTAATGCCTTTGAAGAGCCTGTTATGCCCGCACCGGCTCCTGTTATTGTGCCCAAACCGTTTTGGCGTTGGTGGCATTTTTTACTTTTAGCTTTATTTCTGCTTGGTTTGTCTAGTTTCCTTTGGTATTTATTTTACCCCTTTGATAAAGAAAAGGCAGTTGCCCCTCAGCAGCCAGCGCCAGTTATTTCATCATCTGTTGAAACAAAACAAGTAGAACCTAAAACAGAACCAGTTGTTGAACCAAAAGATCTTTTGCCGACATCAGAACCTGCGCCAATTGTAACATCTGAGCCTAAACCAGAGACAGTGCCTGTACCTGAGCCAGCACCAAAGGTAAAAAATCCACCTAACTGTATAACCAAAGAAGAGATGAATAAAGACCCTAATCCATCTAAAATGGCAATAGTGTTTGATAATTCATTATCGATGACAGTAACATTAAATGAATCGCCATCAGCGGTTGAGCAATACTTTCAATATTTGACATATGGTTATGGTCGTAATATGTCAGAGCAAGAAAGAATCAAATACGAAAAGCGTATGACTCGCTTACCAACTCGTTTATCAAGTAGTAAGAGTGTGGCTACTTCAAGCATTGATAAGATACAACCAAACATTGATATTTCACTGGTAACGCTGACGAATTGTCCAGCAGCGAATGTATCGCCATTTTATAATTACTCTAATAGGGCCTCACTAAAGCATAAAATTAAACAATTAACACCCACTGCAGCAGGCGGGGGCGGAACGCCTTTATATAATGGCCTAGAAAAAGCCAGTAAAATGCTAGATGGAGTAAAACGTGACGACTATATTCTTATTATTAGTGATGGTGAAGATAATTGTACAAAAAGTAATATTTGTACATTAGCTAACTATATAGTTGCACAAAAACCACGATTAAAAATTAATATTGTTGATATTGCGGGTGAACACAAAATAGACTGTATCGCCAATGCAACGGGCGGAAAAGTTTATATTGCTCAAAGTCCAAAAGATATGATCAAACAGATGAATAAAGCGGTTTCAAATTTGAAAATTAATAGACCAGTATGTGAATAAAAAAACACAAAAAATAGTGGATTTATTAGCTAATTCATTGATATAGGTTATTGATAATTATGCTATCATCTATTTTTTATTTATAAATTATTAAGCATTATCACAAGATCCAAGTAAAAATTTTCACAACTTGATTTAGCGTTTAATATTTAGTTTTGTCAGCTATTCATTCGGTACACTTCGTGTTTGTTCCAAATTATTCAAAAAGCATAAATATTGGCTAATACTATTTGTTCATTAGTCATTTAATGTTTTATGCGGAACCATTCTTAAAAAATCCTTACAAATATTTCAATCTGAAAAGTAGTCAATTTTTTTTCAAACGTTATAATTCAGGTGATTAAAAATTAATCTAACTTATTTTACTAGCCAAAAGCTATAACAGAGTTAAATAAAACAGATAATTAATTGAAGAAAGGAGTATTTTGTGCATTACCGCGATAGAATGCAGCAGCTTTATGTTTTAAATCTATTAAATCACTATTGTAGACAGGTTTTCTCGTTCACTTCATTAATATTAGTAAAATTCCCTATAACATTATTGCCGTTATTGCTATTGCCGTTTTCGTTCGATTCTCAGGCATTATCAGCTACCACAACAAACACGATTCAAGGTAGTGCGCCTTATTTAACGTTTAATAACGGTAAAACAAAAGTGATAAATACAGAAGATTTATTAGCTATTACCTTATCAGATGGCACTACCATTACTCCAATTACTAATACTTCAGCAACAAACCCAATCGTACTTCCTCGTGTTGGAGAGACTTTAGCCGATGTTGGCATGTTAGTACCATCAACAACTGATACGATAGAGTTAAAAGCACTTATTGATGCGCCTTATTATTATTGGGGTGATGATGATGGTGATGGGCAGGAGGTTAATGGCGTAACGGCTATGGGTAGCTTAACCGTTAATATTACAGATAAAAATAATCGGGTAGTTGGTCGCGCTGATACTTTAGATATTGCTAGATCGCCTTATAAAGTAGTGTTAAGTAATACAAATAGTAGTTTAAGTACCCAGTATGGTGTACCTAATCGTAGTACTTTTAACGCTGGCACAGTGACTTACTACATCATTCCAAAATCATCACCAGCCGTTCTTTATGCTAAGCCTAATTTGAGGCTTGGCGGAAATAATGAACCAGGCTTTAATGGGTGGAAATTTGCTGGTCCAGCTAATATTTGGCAGCCAAACAGGGGCTTTCTTCCTCAATCTATAATACCGACATCATATAACCTTAACTTCCCAACCACGGGCGCAAATGGCTTATATTTTGATTTAGATATATCGGAAGGTACCCAATTGACTTGGCCTTCCATTACCCATGAGGGAATAACGGCTATTATGACACCCAATGCGAATGGCACCCGTGTGCGAGTTCTGCTAACAGGTCCTGTGGCAACTAATGATCAAATAAAGGAGGCAAACCCAGCTCGAATTTACACACCAGCCTTACCAAAAACGTTTGAGTTAGTTGGTTATGATAGTAGCGGTGCAGCAGTGATAAAATATGGATTTGTGTTACAGAAATGGTTTGTTAGCCGTGGTGAAAGGTCAGCAACCAACATCGAAACTGAAAATTGGTGTGCTAGTTTAGGTTATCGTCTTCCACAAGCAAAAGATCTTACTAATGTGGTCTGCTCAGGAGCAAACGAAACTATGTTCTGCCGAAGTTTAGTTGGTGCCACGCCAGCATCAAGTGGCCATCATTATCAGCGTCAAATCGGTGCTGGATTTTTCTCTGAGTGGGGGGATATAATCCATTATAAAGGTGCTGGTATTGCAAATGCTTGGTTCTGGACGAGTGATCCCTATGGAGGATGGAGATTTCGTATCGATTCAACTGCTGGTTCTGCTGATGGAGATTATCCTTACAACCACAACAATGGGTTGTGTATCTATCCGTGATGATAATTAGCTTGACAAGCAGGATTATCAGCTAATTAAGGCTAAGCATTAAAGAAGTTGCCTTAACTTAAAATGGAGACGCACGCACGAATGATAATATTAAAGAATAACGTGCTTATTATTAATGTTAATCAACAACAATAAGCGTTGTTTCGAAATAAAGATAAAAGGATCAAAAAGAATTCTATACTGAAACGCATACCTACTTAAAAATTTTTAACAAGATTCTT
>NZ_LZGZ01000142.1:0-2926 GCF_001690515.1 Gilliamella sp. Fer4-1
ATTTTTAAATACGATGAACAGAAGTTGTATTAGTGGTGCCGCTTGGAACTAAAGCGCCTGAAACCATAACGATAATATCACCTTGTTGTAAACCGCATACTTTTACTGCCATCTCTTTACCTAAGCGATAAAAATCATCAGTTGAGTTGATTGAATCAATTAAAATAGGCTCTACACCTTTGGTGACCGCTAACTGATTAACTGTTTTTTGGCTAGATGATAATGCTAAAATACGAGCTTTTGGGAAATAATGGCGAACTTCTCGAGCTGATTTACCACTACGGGTTGCAACAACAATAAGTGGGGCATTTAGACGCTCAGCGATTTCTACAGCACCACAGCAAACAGCTGCTGTTATACGTAATTTTTCTTCTTTTGAGGTTAATTCTAATGACGCTGGAATTGTGCCATCAGTACGTTTACAGATAGTTGCCATGACATTGACTGTTTCTAAAGGGTATTTACCTTTAGCACTTTCACCAGAAAGCATAACAGCATCCGTACCATCAATAATTGCATTAGCCACATCGCCAGCTTCGGCACGAGTAGGGCGAGGGTTTTTAATCATTGAATCAAGCATTTGTGTTGCTGTAATAACAGGTTTAGATGCTTTATTACATTTTTTGATCATCATTTTTTGAGCAAAAATAACTTCTTCAACAGCAATTTCCACACCTAGATCGCCACGAGCCACCATAATACCATCGGAAGCTTCAAGAATCTCATCAAAATTATCTAAACCTTCTTGGTTTTCGATTTTTGAGATGATCTTAATATCCTCGCCACCATGGGCTTTTAAGTGTGCGCGAATATCTTCGACATCCGAACGCTTACGAATAAATGATGCAGCAATAAAGTCAACGCCTTGCTCGCAACCAAAAATCAGGTCGTTTTTATCCTTTTCTGCAAGGGCAGGTAACTTAATTGAGACGCCGGGTAAATTAATACCTTTATTTTCACCAAGATCACCATTGTTTAAAACCGTACAGATAACTTCATTGCCTTTGATTTCTTTAACATCCATAGCAATCAAACCGTCATCAACAAGTACACGATTACCAGGCTTAAGATCATGCGCAAAGCCATCATAGGTCACTGCAACTCGTTCGGCATTTCCAATGACACTTTTGTCGGTTGTAAAAGTGAAAGTTTGGCCTGCAACAAGTGATACATCATTACCGCCTTCTAATTTAATGGTGCGGATCTCAGGTCCTTTGGTATCTAACATAATTGCTGCTTTTAAACCAGTTTCCTGCATTACTTCTCGTAAGTTTTTAATACGGTTACCATGTTCCTCATAATCACCATGAGAAAAGTTTAAACGCATAACATTCATTCCTGCGTTTAATAGTTTTGCTAACATTTCTTTTGATTCAGATTTTGGTCCGATAGTACAAACAATTTTTGTCTTTTTCATAATAGTATCTACTTAGTAATTTATTTAATGTTAATGTTAATGTTTTAATTTAAAAATTCGATAAATCAACGTTATGCAAAAAAAAACCAATGACAAGGCATTGGTAAGATAGGCTAAAAGTACTTTTTGTAGCTTTAAACAGCTACAAAAGTCACCTAAAATATCTGAAGAGTATGATAATTTCATCAATAAGTTAAATCCTTTAAAAATTACCCTTATTATATTCTTAACAGTATTTTAAATAAAGTTTTTTATATCATACATATTTTTGCTTATAAAATAAACTAATTATAGCCACTAGATAGATGCATTTCAGCCATAGTATCAAGCCAATAAAATGTTTGAATTACATTAAATCTTTAAGTTGGTAAATCAGCTCATTTTTTTCATTTTTTAAGATTAATTGATTATTGGTTAAATCGATCTTTGCGCCATTAACTATTAACTGTTCAATGATATAGTCTAATTGGTTTAATTGTTCGTCATTACAAAGCATTTTAGTCATTATAACACCTGAACCTTTAATGTTATCGCTATCCAAAGTAACCTGGCTAGAAAACTGATTACACATTTTGCCTGTTATAGTCATCTTTTCACCAAATATAATGTCAGCTTGATCATCTAAAGAGATATCTTGGCCATTTGCTTTAGTGAGCACAAAACGGTGATGCATAAGATCGGTATCTTGTATTTTCTTTGATTCATTACAACCATACATAAGCAAAGAAGAAGAAAATAGTGAAATTAGCAATAACGTTTTTTTCATTTGAACTCCTACTAATAGGTTAAATTTGCTATAATTGAAGTTAAGTTTTACTTTAAATAAAATATTTGGTCTCTATGTTAACGCAAAAACAACTAAAAGATCTTGATACAATGACTTTTTTAGATAAGCATAAAATTATTAAACTAGCCCAAAAAAGTCAAACTATAGCTGATATAGATGCCAATATACAAAGTGCTATTTTACATTACCAAGCTAGAGTAGCGTTGTTACCCCAAAAAATTAATTTTCCAGCTAATTTACCAGTTGTTGAAAAAAAACAAGCAATTTATGATGCAATTAAGCATCATCAAGTCGTTATTATTGCTGGCGAAACAGGCTCGGGAAAAACCACCCAGATACCTAAGATCTGCTTAGAATTGGGGTTAGGGGTCAAAGGATTTATAGGTCATACTCAACCACGGCGTTTAGCTGCACGTTCTGTGGCTAATCGTATAGCCGAAGAGTTGAAGACAGAAATCGGACAATTAGTTGGCTTCAAAGTGAGATTTTCTGATCACGTTAGTGAAACGACTCTGATTAAATTAATGACTGATGGTATATTACTTGCAGAAATTCAAAAAGATAGACTTTTATTGCAATATGATACTATTATTATTGATGAAGCGCACGAACGCAGCTTAAACATTGATTTTATTTTAGGGTATTTAAAACAGCTGTTACCTAAACGTCCCGATTTGAAAGTTATAATAACATCAGCAACTATTGATGTAGAACGTTTTTCT
>NZ_LZGZ01000143.1:0-4368 GCF_001690515.1 Gilliamella sp. Fer4-1
GGAAAGAAAACTTTACATAAAATTTAGGGTAAATATGTAAAAGATAATTTTAAACACAGAACAAATAATAAGTAGAAAATAGCATGAAAAAAAGAATAACTAAAAGTGACTTTAATAAAATTATATTTGGACTGATTTCTTTCTTTTTTAGCGCAGAAATTTGTGCCAAACTATCAACCCAAACGGCTAAAAGTATTGAAGGGACTTCACCATCATTATCGCCACAATTAGAAAAAAGTATAGAAGATTTGGATCTATTTGGGTTATCTGTTGGCAATAAAAATTACTATGGAAGCGAGGTAACACAACTTCCAATATCATCAGCTTATCCATTAAAAAATCAAATTAAAATAGCTCCAATAAAACAACCTGATACACAACAATATGTTGATGTTGATGGTGACGAATTAGGAGATCTTACAACACAATCTCCTCCACAAATGATATGGTATTATACTAATACTAAGAACCAAATGGTAGAATTTACCCTTGCAGAATCTGATACACTCTGCTCATTAGCAAAAGGGGGAAAATTTGGTCCGTATAAAATAAAAATATTAGGGGATTTAATATTAACGTCAAAATATGGAAAACCATCTACTAAGCAATATCCCAATAATAAAGTGACCAGACAGCCATCTAAAACCTATACGATAAGTCCCGATGCCGGGTTCTGTTACGCAAAACCAGAGCTGCAACCTGATGATGCAAAAGGAAGTGCTGCTAATCAATGGGATGAAAAGAATGGTTTCTTAGTTCAATCTAATATTGATTCAACCAAAAATTTTCCAACAACAGCTTTTTATGGTGCAAAATTTGATCTTCTATTAGCAAAAAATGGACTTGCCCAAAATTACATTTGGAAGATAATAAAAGGAGATAAACTTGTGACTATTTCTAGTAATGCTGATACAGTGACAGTCATGTTCAACACCGAAGAAGCGAAGAACACTAAAATGGCTTGGGATCATATTATGAAACCTGATAATGGGTATACAGTTATCATTCAAGGAAAAAATAAAATTACTGGTAAGACTATTGAGTACCCATTTACTATTACCAAATGGTTCAGTGGCTGGGATAAAGAACTAATTGGCCAACCGAAAGCCAATAGAGGAAGTGCAGAAGATATAGTTTTAGGGTGCAAAAATTTAAGCGGTAATTATCGTATAAGCCATGCAAATGAAGTAAGCAATGCACCAAAAGGTAAAAGTGCAAAATTCACCCGAGAAATAGGTACATTATTAGGTGAATGGGGTGATCCAAACCAAAATGCTTATCCTAATTCTTGGGCGGCAGCACCAAACCAAGGTAATTCTTATAAGCGCATCTGGCTATATGATGAGCATGAAAGAGAATATTGTGATTTACACACTTATAATGCTGTATATCACTGCCGAGGAGAAAGTGAATCTAAAAATGGTATCTGCACTGCTATTAAATAAATACCTTAATTCAACCCTCTAAAGGATTTAATTAATAACATTCAATATCTGGTATTTTGATTCAATATTTACCTGTTCATTTCTTATATTAGCTTGTATTTAAAACACAAGCTACAACACAACTAATTGTGCTGTGGCTTGTGTTTTTATACACAATTTCACTCATTTCTAATAACAAAATTTTTATTATTAATTGAATAATAATCTACTATCTACTAATAGAAATGAATGAACGATTATTGCAAATCGCATTGATCTGTAACCATCCCATAAAATAGTACAGCAAAAAGTAGAAAATTCTCTATGATAAAAATTAAAGAGGATTTAACTATGAAAAAATGGCTGAAAATCAAATATTACCTATTTTAAAAGAAGCAGAGGCAGGTATTCCTGTTAAGGAGCTTTGTCGTAAATAAGGTATGGGTAATTCAACTTTTTATCGATGGAAGAAAATAGGGTGGTTGGAAACTTCAAACGTCTAAAAGAGTTAGAGGCTGAAAATCGTAAGCTCAAACAGATGTTTGCTGAGCTGAGTTTAAAATCACAGCTTCAAAAATAAATCATAAAAAAGCGCTAGCGCTAACTCAAGCACGTAAAACTTGGTCACAGCAACTACAACAAAATTATTCAATCACATCGACATGATTTATGCAATTAACGTATGAAAAAAATTTCAGCAACAGCATTATCCCAACAATTGCCAGTTCGGTTCATACTTTGGCTAAGTCTATGCCGTAACACTAACCGCTTAAAATCCGCACGGCAATATTAACTTCCTCGATCAATATGAAGTGATATACCTTTAGGAAATTGACGACGAAATAAAGCATGTTTCAGTATGTTACAAACTAAATTCCTATCAATATGCGAACTTGTTTGCTGTCTAATCACTTTTCGACCGAATAAATCAATAATCACACAAAGGTATAACCAGTCTTCATGTGTTTTGATATAAGTGATATTAGTGACCAAAACTTGATTAGTGCGCTCAGGATTAAACTGTCTATTTAAGGTATTGGGCAGCATATTATAAAATAGCTTAGGTGCTACCCGAAGTTTAAATTTGCGTGCTACTTTACTTAGTAATCCTAATTTTTGTAATATTCGACTGACGGTTCTTTTTGATACATCGTAGCCTTTGTCTCTGATATCATGTACTAAACTTGGTGCACCTAAGCGGGCTTTATGTTGCCAATAAAGCGCTTTGATATTATCAAACATCCCCCGTTGATTTAGTCTCACGTTTTAGCCAAGCATAGTAACCTGATACATTCACTGTCAACTGACAACTGACCGGCGGTATCAGATACGATGACAAATGTTGTTTCATATATTGGTACTTCACTGACTTGGATTGTTGATGAAGTACACATTTGCCTTTTTTTAGAATTTCGCATTAGATAAAGCATAATCTTCCGCTTGTTGTTTAAACTCTACACTAAATTTTTTTGACCATAATGTGTTCGTCTATGATTGTTAGTTATATAATAGAAATGACATTTATCCATTTTTTTGGTGATGATCAGTATGGGGTATTTACATATTAGCTATCGAAAAATAAAAGATATCAGCAATAAATAAAATTACTATAAATAGATGTATACTATTAATGGCGCCTAAATTGATCGTATCAAACGATTTGTTTATATAAAATAAAGCGCCTATGCTAAGCAATCCCCTATCCAAAATTTAAACCAAAAATCTTAATTAAAATTAAAGCCACAATGATTGTTTTAAATAGAGATAATGGAAAAAATAATAATGAATGTAGCTAAAAAACATATTAAAACAATTGTGTGTTCAATATACCTATTACAATTTACAACAATAAGTTATGCCATTTTATCTGCCCAAACAGTCAATATAATTGAAGGAAGCAAACCGAGATTAACTGACAGAATTGAGGCGCATATTGATGATTTTGACCTTTTTGGCTTAACTATTGATAGCAAGAATTATTATGGCAATGAAATAAGCCGTGCTACATTACCCATTAGCTATCCATTTAAAAACCGCATAAAGCTAGCCCCACTAAAACAGCCCAATAACGAGCAATATATAGATATTGATGGTGATGAACTAGATTATCTTGGCATAAAAGAAAAAGTAAAAATGATCTGGTATTACACAAATTCATCAAATCAATTAACTGAATTTACGCCAACAGACGAAGAGACATTTTGTTCATTAACGCAGAAAGGACAATTAGCGCCTTATAAAGTAAAAATATCCGCTGATTTAACATTATTTTCAAAGTATGGTGAACCTAAGGCTAATGAATATCCAAATGGCAATATACTCACTCACCCGTCAAAAATTTATACCATATTAGAAGACACAGGTATATGTTATGCAAAACCTGAGCTTGCCCCCACACAAGCAGCAGTTAGTGCAAGAAATGAATGGAATAAAAACTATGGCTTCTTAATTCAATCTAATATCGATGCAAGCAAAAACTTCCCGACAACCGCTTTTTATGGTGCAAAATTTGATCTCTTATTAGCAAAAAATGGGCTTGCTCAACATTACATTTGGAAGATCGTAAAAGGAGATAAACTTGTGACTATTTCTAGCAATGCTGATACTGTGACGGTCATATTTAACACTGTAGAAGTGATGAACACTAAAGTGGTCTGGGATCTTATTATGAACTCTGATAACGGATATACCGTTATCATTCAAGGAAAAATAAAGTTACTGGTAAGACCATTGAGTACCCATTTACTATTACCAAATGGTTCAGTGGCTGGGATAAAAACCTAATTGGCCAACCAAGAGCCAATAGAGGAAGTGCAGAACAAATAGTTTCAGGATGCAAAGAATTAAACGGCAATTATCGCATAAGCTATGCAAATGAGGTAAGCAATGCTCCAAAAGGTAGAAATGCAAGATTTACCCGAGAAATAGGCACATTATTAGGTGA
>NZ_LZGZ01000144.1:0-2080 GCF_001690515.1 Gilliamella sp. Fer4-1
ATATAGATTATAACTTCTAACAGGTAAGAAACATAATGAAATTCAATGAGAATTATAATCTTAAACGGCTATAAATGTACTTATAACAAGCGAGCTGAATCTAGCTTGAATTTTAATTAGGCTCATATGTTTCAAAATAAAAATAGAAAATTCAACATAAAAAACACGCCTACTACAATTTCATTAATGCATTTTTTTATTGTCAAAAAATCCAAAAGGAATTGCACTGATAAAATTTCTACCTATAAGAAAATTACTGAGAAAATATTTGGCACTTGTACCAATAAAAACAAAACAACATTAGCATGTATTATTTAGCCTATATTTGTAAATAGGGACTATTTATTGCTTTTTGCTTCGGTTTGCGATTTTGGCTAAATTTATTTAGATCATCCATAATACTATCTTCTTTTGGTTTTGCCTGTACCTTGTGGAATTATCTCGCACATTTGTATGAAATTCTAGTGAAAATGGGGGTATCCTTCCTTACTTTTTAGCTGTTTGAAGAAAACTACACTTTATCTAGCTTACTAGGCATAATTCAAATAAAAGCTATGTAGATTTGATACAAATTTTGTTGAATTGCTTCAAACTTATTGTAAATAAGATTTCAGGTAAGTATATGTTTCAGTAAAAAATCCATACAATAAATAATAATAAATTTAAGATTATCATTTAATGCTTAAGTTTTAAATGAAGAACCTTATTATCATTTTAGCTTTGCTACAGACAGCTTTAAAGCTTTATCAATAACTGCTACCTTAAGCTTTTAATAAGTTATCGGTAATCATGTTGCCATTCATCTTTAGTTGCCAATTTATTAAAAATGCGACTTGTTGCGGATTTAAGTGAAATAAATTATTAGAATGAATTTTGAATATGATGCTTCGCTTTTTTATACAGCTCAGGCTTCCCTACAAATAGATGATTAAGCCAGTTTATATGATACGTTAATTCAAAATCACTAGCAACTTCATACCCGATGGTTTTTTGAGCATTGTTGAACCGTAATGTAAAATTCTGTTTTGGGAATACACAATAAACAATTCTGTAATTTTTCAATTGCATTTAAAGATATTTCCAACTTTCGTTGATATAATTCATTAATAATATATGAAGATTGTTTATAAACTCTAAAAAAACCTTTATCAAGTATTGCTTATTTTTTGGCAAAATTAATTTTCATTTTTTATGAATACTTTTTGGGCTAGATAACGCTACTGCGTTATCTTACTGGCTACTGGATTACAACCATCATACTGGTCACTGATGACTAGTTTTCAATTTAATTCTTTATTCTTTACAGGCAACAGAAACGCCTCCGGCTGACAATCGCCACCCAATCCAACCATCATGACTATGAACTACATAGTGACTGGAGCTTGTCGGCGACCCATTAAATTTATCTTTAGTCCAATAATCAACACCAAATAGCCAACCAGAATCAGGATAAGTCACTTGATCTGACCATCCCCACTCTGCGAAAAGCGATTGACCTATTGATCGAGTATAAGCATTTGATAAAAAATCGTCTCCAGCATTTTCAAACGACGCTTCATTCCCCACTAGCTCAGATCGAGGAGAATTAGACATTTGCAGGCGAGTCAGCATATTTTGTTCGCCACCACAACGTATTTTTGCCTCTTCAAATGATCCCCCAAAATTACCTTGAGGTATGGCCCAAATACTTCTTGGATCAAATGTATAATCGATTTTAACTTGGGTATCTCGAAGCAAAGTGGCACGAACTGTTATTGGACCTGCTGGCTTCTTGTTTAAAATCACATAACCTTTAGTTGTATCTATGGCAACTTGTCCACCATTGTCATTTACAATACTATATTTGTAATCACTTTGTGCACCAGTCATTACTAACTGAAATTTAGCACCAGGAAAGCCTGTTGTGGGAAAAGTGCTTGATGACACAGTTGGTTTAGCTTTAAAACCATAATTTGGCACATAATCTTGAGTATAACCTCCGCCCGCAGAATTGCGTTGTGCATAGTTTGGATCATTCCAAAAATAGCGCCCAATATCATCCACTCCATCCCATTGATGCTCTGGTTTTTTTTCTAAAGAA
>NZ_LZGZ01000145.1:0-5269 GCF_001690515.1 Gilliamella sp. Fer4-1
ATAGTCAATATTGTTCAACAGCTTAAAAAAAAAGCTATTTTTTATTTTTTTACTTGATACAAAGCAATTTGCCAGTTAATATTTGCGTGTTTCAAATATACGCCCGTAGCTCAGTTGGTTAGAGCATCACCTTGACATGGTGGGGGTCAGTGGTTCGAGTCCACCCGGGCGTACCATTCTAAAGCCTTATCTAGAAAATCTTTAAAGTGATTACCTTGAATTCAGATTTTATTAGTAGGGTAAAATAGATACCATTAAATAGCCCTTTAAATGCTAACAATTTCAAAATAAACGAATTTCCACATGAAAAAATTTCAATAAAATCGGCGATTGTTATGACTGATTTTTGCTTGAATTTTGAGTTTTATTTTGGCGAAAGGAATGGGTCTTATTTTCAATAATTGACTTAACTCGTTTCCAGTTTAATAACATTCTACCTGCTTACTTCCCTAATTTTTTCATAAAGTTAAATCGCTCTTTAGTCTAATGCTGTTTATTATGATGTGTATATAGCATTGCTGTCGATTTGGTATTGAGTGAATTACTCAAAATCTAGGCACAAAAAAACGCAGTCAAGCGACTTCATTTTTTCTTTTTAAAATTCTTAGAAGTGTATATTTCGTATTTTTTGAATTTCTCGTTCACTGGCTTGTTTTTTTTGCTAGAACGCACTCCATTTTGCTTTAATTTGTCTTGCTCATCCTTTGGTTTGTCACTCTCTTCTAATAGAAAATTGACAATAATAAAACAGATATAAATCAAAGCAAAAAAAGATACACCACCGATCAACCTAATTGCATCAGGATCTGAACCACGATACGTTATATTATGGATTACTGCCGCATCTACAACTTGCGACCAAAAAATAATTAAAAATAATACGATTAACTTTTTCATTGTGTACATCGCCCAGTAACAAACTTGTTATCATTACCCTGCACTTTTGCTATATGCGCATTACGTTTACACTCTAAATTTTCAGGTGCATACATTTTATTCCAAGCCATTATTAGCTTCTTTTCTTGATTAGATAAATTGATTTTATATTTATCAGACATGTAAAGATATGTACGTGCTATCATTCCACGAATTTCGTCACGTGGCTAGAATATGCAAGCTTTAAAATCCACAGCACTTTTACACTTTTCATACTGATTAAATACTTTAGTGAATAGCGAATAACGATAATTAGACCTATCGCCATTCACTTCACTAATAGCCGCTTGAAAGTTATGTATATCACTTGCTATTTGATTGACACGCTTTACGTCCACCTGCTTGCCAGCATGTTAAGTGTTTACCAAAATTTTCGGCAGGTATAACATGGTTCCACTCAATGCATTCAGCTATAGCCTGATTTTTCTTGTATGGTATCCACATTTGTCAAAATCAACAACACCTTTTTATCTATCCACGAAAATTTTCATCCGCAATAAAATGTAGTTTGATCCGGGTTTGATTTATATAATTTAGTTAAATGTGTTTTAGCTGAATTAAAGTTCTGTGCTGAATAAACCAATAATAGAGTAAATAAAAGTAAGATAGCTATTTTCCCCATAATATCCATTTGAAATAAATCCAATAACTGTAAAAATTTAATATGTTATATAAAACATCGATTTTTATAGTAGAGCATCCTGCAACAGAACCATCCTGCAAGAAACTTGATAGAATAAACCCTCAGCTTTCGATAAGGATTTAAAAGAGTAAAAGAATAAATATACGCTTAATTCTCTTGTTTATAATATTGATATCATTTGCAGTCTATTAACCATCAAAGGTGGGGCGTAGCCACCTCCTGTTTTAAATATATCAACAGATATTTAATCAATCAAGGTGATTTATGGCAAAACCAGTAACTGAAACAGCTCAAAACGAAGATTTGAAGTAGAAGATTTAAAAAACACATTGACAATATCGCATTAATTGAGCAAGTAAGTAAAAGCCTAGATATATCGCAAACTCAATTCATGATTGATACAGAGTATTTTTTATCAAAAACAAAAAAATAAAATCAACATTTTATATGGGTTATTTTTTAGTAAATAAACTCATAAGTTAATGGATTATTTACAAAAAAAGCAGCTAAATTAAAGCTGCCTTAGAATAATAAACTAAAATAACATATTGGTTGATTAGAAATTAATTTCGGTACCGACAAAATAACGGCGACCTTCTAAGGTTTTACCGAAGTCTTCGTTAGAAACGTTTTTGTCAAATAAGTTATAAACCCCACCATAAACTTTAGCATCTTTGTTTATTTGGAAAGAGGCACCCACATCCCAGAAAGTATAGCCTGGGTACTCAATTTTTTGCCCACTACGATTATTAGATGATTCTACACCATAATAGGCCATTTTAGCCCATAAATCCCATTGCTCGGTAGCATACCAATCTAGTTGGGTATTGAATTTTTGTTTTGGTGTTCGATTTAAAGGACGTCCTTTATATTTGCCACTTTTTTGTTCTGTTTTTGTCCAAGAGTAGTTAGAGCTTAGTAAAAAATCGGTTAATAATGGTGTTTTGAATGAAAATTCAAAACCTTTAAGATCGGCTTTACCAACATTTTCACGACCTTGTATAAAGTCAAATATTTTACTATAACCATTTAACTCACAGTTATGCTTGTGATTACAGATATAATATGACTGAATTTTGTCTTTATATTTTGTATAAAATGCTGTTGCAGAAGTATCGATACCATAATCATTAGTATATCCGATCCCGATTTCAAAATTATTTGATTTTTCTGGTTTTAAATTTGGATTCCCAATAATTACCCCATCTGAGTATCCGCCTCCAGTTACTTGTCCCCAATCACTTACAACATAACGTAGCTGTGGAGTTGCATAGCCTGTAGAATAACCTCCTTTTAGAGTAAAGTTATCATCAATATTCCAAACACTATAAACTCTTGGATTCCAGTTACTGCCATAATTTTCATCTTTGTTATAACGTAATCCTAAAGTTAGGCTCCAATTTTCTAAAATGCGTAATTCATCTTCGCCAAATAGCGCATAATTCCAACGATCGATTTTAGATAATGTTGTTTTTAGCTGGTTTCCTTTATCATGTAATTCTTGATAATTATATTTTCCGCCTAAAGTCAGCATATTGATACTAAAAGGAATAGTCACACGTGTATCTACGTCGGTATTTCGAATTTTCATACTTCTTTTAGGGTTGTTATTGCCTTCATAAGCAACAAAGGAAGTGGTAGATACATCACCAAACAAACCATTATGTGTCAGAGCAAACGAATTACGGCGATTATCCCGATTAAAATTATTTCTAGATTTATCTCTTGTTTTGCCTGCGGTTGCGTTACTATTTTGCAAAGATCGTCCAAAATCAAGATCAAATTTTTGTGTATCAGATGCATTTAAAGATAATTTACCATTTAAGCTACGTAATTTTTGTCCTGAATGACCATTTAAAAATTTGTCTTCATGGCGTCTTGAATATTGTCCATAAAGTTGGATACCCAAAATATCATCAATAATCGGTCCCATAGTTGAGAAACTACCAGTATAGGTATCTTTTTCTTTTGAACGATAAGGAATAACTGATTCTAGACGCAGGCCACTTTGCCATTTATTTGACACTTTTTTGGTAATGATATTAATAACCCCACCCATGGCATCAGAGCCATATAGTGACGACATCGGCCCACGCACTACTTCAATACGTTCAATAGCTGTTAATGGTGGTAGCCAGCCTTGTTCAAAACCAGAATTGTCACTATTAGGTCTTGTTTCACGTGTACTAATTTTTTTGCCGTCAACTAATATCAAGGTATACTTTGCATCCATACCACGAATGCTAATATCAGTAGAATCACCACCACCGGTAATATTTACGCCAGGAATATCTTTTAGTGCATCAGTAACATCGCGGTAAGGTTTATTTTCGATTTCTTTAGGTGTAATAACTGAAATAGTCGCAGGCGCTTCTTTCACTTGTTGTGAGAAACCTGATGCGGTAACCACCATGGTATCAGTATCTGAATTGCCAACAGCCATAGCAGTACTTGATAATGACAACAAAATACTAGTATTAATGACATGTGTTGCCAACTTAAACTTCTTTTTTGCGTTCATTTATTATAACCCCATTATTTATAATGATATTTACATTTCCTTTCATCTCTAAGCACACTACACTATATGATAATGATTATCAATATCTTTGTAAAAAATTATTTAGATCTAGACAAACTTTCTTTGTTGAATAATAATTATTATCATTTAAAACAATGCGAGAATTTAGATATGAATAAGAAAAAAAAGTTACTTTTGAGTAGTATTGCTGTGATCGTATTAGGATTAACCGCCTGTCAATCATCAACAATGCGCGTAACTACTGATAGCCAAACGGTAGTTGTCCCTAAATCGCCTAAAAAAGTAGTGGTAATGAATTATGGCGCATTAGATACTTTAGATGCGTTAGGAAAAGGATCGATAGTTGCTGCAACTCCACTATCAGTTATTCCATCTTATTTGCAACAATTTAATAATACGTCGCTCTCCGATACTGGTAATATGAAAGAGCCTAATATTGAGGTAATCAAAAAAGTTAATCCTGATTTGATTGTCATTGATGGGCGTCAAGCTAGTAAAACTGAAGAACTATCAAAAATAGCGCCTGTCATTAATTTAAGCGTTGATGCTAAAAATTATGTTGAATCGGTCAAAAACCATATTCAAGTGCTAGCCAATATAACAGGGTCAGAAAGCAAAGCGAATGAAATTATTCAATCATTAGATAAAAAAATTCAAGATGCCCAATCTGTAGCTCAAACTAGCCCCAAAAAGGCTATTGTAACTATCCACAATGATGGAAAGATGATACTTATTAATTCAAGCTCAAGTGCAGCGCTGATTCATGATGTGCTAAACGTTAAGCGTGCTGTGCCACTAACTATTATGCCTGCGCAATCAAAACTCGGGAAACCTGCGCCAGTTTTTATTGATGATAATTACATCAAATCAGTGAAACCAGATATCGTTTTTATCGTTGACCGCAGTAAAGCAATTGGTAATCAAGGTATGGTTGAACACTATTTTTCTCCAAAAGTACTAAACAAAAGCAAAACAAAAGTAGTTTATTTAACACCTGATCTTTGGTATTTGTCTGGTGGTGGTGCTGAAAGCATAAATCTTCAGATAGACGAAGTCACTAATGCATTAAAATAAGATTGTTAATAAATTTATCTTCCTATTATTAAAATAGCCTTTATTAGTAATAAAGGCTATATTTGATTGAAGTG
>NZ_LZGZ01000146.1:0-3233 GCF_001690515.1 Gilliamella sp. Fer4-1
GTTTTTATTATATAAATCATTTTGTTAGAAAGTAATTGGAATGATTGACTTGAAAGTTAGATAATAGATACTAAACATAGAATAAATCTGGGAAAACCAGTAAGGAATAAAAATGCTGATTTTAACAGCCAAAGATATTGAAAAATTTTATACCATGAAAGATGCTGTAGCTGCTGATAAACAAGCCTTAAAAATCTACACTGAAGGAAATAGTGATGTACCACTGCGAATCAATTTTGATATGCAAAAAGGTCAATGTTTATTTATGCCTGCTCATATTAAGGATCAAGATATTGTAGGAATTAAGATTGTCTCGGTATTTCCTGATAATTCAAAGCTAGGCAAACCATCAGTACCTGCTCAAGTATTAATGCTAGATCCAAAAACTGGTGAAGTTTGTGCCTTGTTAGACGGTACTTTTGTTACTCAGCTTCGAACAGGTGCTGTTCAAGGTGCGGCAACGGACTTGTTGGCTCGTAAAGATGCTCGTCGTGCAGTATTGATCGGTACAGGTGGCCAAGCGATATCTCAATTAGAAGCAATGTTAACGGTTCGTCCGCTTACAGATGTGGCTATTTTTGATATTGATATACAAAAAGCTAAGCGGTTTACTGATGAGGTAAAATGTCGTTTTTCTCATTATTCTACTCATTTTTATTTTTCACAGGATTTGGATGAAGACATTAGCCAAGCTGATATTATTACTTCTATTACTACATCAAAAGTGGTGACATTTAATGGTGATAAAGTAAAGCCTGGTACGCATATAAATGGTGTCGGTGCTTATACTCCACAAATGCATGAAATCCCTCAAAGTATTGTTGAAAAGGCCGATATTCGTGTGCTTGATACTAAAGAGGGGGTATTTGCAGAGGCTGGCGATATTATTGATCCAATTAAACAAAATCTGGTATCAGAAGATGATTTTCTAGAGTTGGGGGATTTAGTCATCGATCCGACACAATGCCGACAAAATGAGGAACAAATTACGCTATTTAAAACAGTTGGAACGGCTGTACTAGATGTGTATATTGGTTATGATATCTATCTCAAAGCAAAAGAAAAAGGAATAGGTCTGGATTTATAGTAATTGATTTTTGGGCTGGAATGCGATTTTTTTATCAAAAAGTTTTTTAGGTAGATGTGTGTTTAAGTATAAAACTAGCTTTTTAGCTCTTCTTTTTGTGAACGTCCAAGTAATGTCATAGCTGCTTGTTTTGGATCTTTATGCTGATAAAGGACTTGGTAAATTTGTTCAGTAATTGGCATATCTATATGATATTTTTGGGCTAGCAACCAGACTTCTTTTGTATTTTTGCATCCTTCAACAACTTGGGCAATGGCATTTTGAGCTTCTTCAATAGACTTATTTTGTCCTAATAATATGCCAAAACGACGATTACGAGATTGATTATCTGTACAGGTTAAAACCAGATCCCCAAGTCCAGCCATTCCCATAAAGGTTGCAGGATCTGCGCCTAATGCTGCACCTAATCGCATCATTTCAGCAAGCCCACGCGTAATTAATGCGGTTCTTGCATTAGCACCGAAACCAAGTCCATCTGATAATCCAGCGCCAATGGCAATCACATTTTTTATTGCCCCCCCAAGCTGTACACCAACAAAATCTTTGCTACTATAAACGCGGAAGCTTTTACTGCAATGGAATAATGTTTGCAATTGATTTAAAAAATGTTCATCTGTTGATGCAACCGTTACCGCAGTTGGTAATCCAGATGCGACCTCTTTAGCAAATGTTGGCCCTGAAATCACGGCTAATGGAACTTTATCACCCAAAATTTCTTTTGCTACATCTTGTAGTAATCGACCTGTATCTACTTCCAACCCTTTTGTTGCCCAGACAATTTTAGTATCTTGGCGTAAAAATGGTTTAATTTGAGTTAGAATACTTGCAAAAGCGTGGCTAGGTACCACAATAAGTAAAATTGGAGCGGCTGAAACCGCTGTTTTTAAATCACTTTCGATTTGTAACAGATCAGGAAATGGGATATCTGGTAAAAATTGTCTATTTTGCCTTTCATGCTGCAAAATGGTCATTTTATCTGGGTTATGACCCCATAATAAAGTTGAATGCCCATTTCGTGCCAGTAAAATAGCTAAAGAGGTTCCATAAGAGCCTGAGCCAATTACTGTTATTGCAGCAGTTTTTTTCATAATAACTCAATAAACTTATTGTTAATTGTCTGAAACACAATAATTATTGCAATGTTTCAGTTGGTTCAGCTTGTTGTTGAAGATAATTAATGAATAATGCCTCAAAATTTACTGGCTCTAAATTTACTTGAGGAAACGTGCCTTTATTAACTAAGCTTGACACAACTTCTCGAGCATAAGGGAACAAAATATTTGGGCAATAAGCACCAACACAATGTTGAATTTGACCTTCGTCGAATCCAATAAGTGAAAAAATACCTGCTTGAGTCACTTCACAAATATACACCACTTCCTCTTGTTGCTTTACAGTCACAGTAACGCGTAACGCAATTTCGTACACATTTTCACTTAAAACTTGTGACGATGAGTTTAATTCTATATTTAAGTCTGGTTGCCACTGTTTTGTAAAAATTTCAGGAACATTATTGGTTTCAAATGAAACATCTTTAGTATAAATACGTTGAATTGCAAACTGTGTTTCGGGTTGTTGCGTATTGTTTTGTTCTGTCATGATAAAACCTTATTTTTAAATTATATTATTTTCTAACGAGTGGTAAATTTTCGCCATTCCATCCGGCAATACCGTCTTTTAATGTAAAGACATTTAAGAAACCTTGTTTGACCAGTATTTCACCTATACCTGTTGATGATAAACCATTTTCATCAACCAAAATAACAATGCTTTCTTTAAATTTTTCAATTATTTTTGCACTCGCATTTTTAATATCGATAGGCAAAACATTGTGAGATTCGGTGATATGCCCTTTTTTAAAGCTATCGGTAGAGCGAATATCAATGATAACAGCATTTTGCTTATTAATCATATGGATTGCTTGAGCATTATTAATAATTTTAACCTTAGATAGTTTACTTTTAATGGTTAGCACAATAATTGCAATAAACAGAACAATCCAACCTAAAGAAAGTAAAAGATGATTTTTTACAAAAGGTAGTATTTCGAGTGTTATAAAGTCCATATTTGTATGATTACCTAGTCATTTCAATATAAGGTGAGATTATAACGATATTATGCACTGAAATACAGCACCAATAAGAAA
>NZ_LZGZ01000147.1:0-860 GCF_001690515.1 Gilliamella sp. Fer4-1
ATCATCTTATTACAAAGTCCAATATCTAGTCATCAAATTAACCTTGTAATAAGTCAACAAATCAAAAACTTGAATTTTCTTTACTTAATTAATAAGTAAACTTATAATAAGCAAACTTATGACAAGATAACTTATTAAAAGGAGACACTATGAATACCATTTCAATTTCTTTCATATTACCAACCAAAGCTAAGCCAACTCAAATTTGGCAATACTATACTGATCTTAATTTAAGAAAATTATGGGAAACTGATCTTGAAGACTTTCGTATATTTGGTGACTTAAAAACAGGGTCTAAAGGTATTTTCAAATTACAAAATATACCGGAAATGGAAGTGACTTTATCAAAGATTATTGATGAGCAAGAATTTACAGAACAATTTGATATGCCTGAAATAGGTTTACTGTTTTTCTCACATCAAATTATTGAAATATCGCATAATCAATATGCATTAAAATCAGAAATTTCTCTAAAACCGGATCCAAAAATGGATACTAAAGCATCCTATGATTTTATAAAACAGATTTCAGATGATATTATAGATAAAACTTACAAATTAAATGGCTTAGTTGAAGGGTAAATTATGACAAAGGACAATAAGTTTTTGACTCAATTCCAAACTGATTCTGAATCTATTGGTTTTATTTTTATGAAAACTTATTCGTCCTGGCATACGAATATCAAAAATTGCTTGAAAAAACAGTCTATCACTCATCCTCAATTTATAGTGCTTGCAACGCTTGCTTATCTATCACAGCAACCAGACGAAATAACACAAGTTATTTTATCAAATAAAACAAATATCGATGTGATGACAATTTCCCAAATATTAGAGAATTTAGAAAAAAAAGATTATATA
>NZ_LZGZ01000148.1:0-1125 GCF_001690515.1 Gilliamella sp. Fer4-1
ATATACCATTCTTAACAAAACTTTACAAAAAAGTTGATAACATACAGTGCATTTTCATCTAAAATAGGGTTATTTTATTTATGTAATGTGCTATAAATTTTGATTGCTTGTTAGATTAAGCTAACTATTTATATTATATAAAAATTAAAAATAAGTATGAGGAATGATAATAATATGGTAAAATACAACTTGAAACCGAGCACCGAGCATTTTCGCTAACTATTGATAGTCAGTACTCAGTACTCAGTACTTGATTCAAACTTTTGGCATTTAGTTTTATCTTCTTTTAATTTTACCTTCTTCCCATTTAAACCTGATTTTATAACCAAAATAACGGCACTTACAGCTTGCTTAAAGCCCAAACTAACTAAAATAAGTTTGGTTTTATTATCTCAATTGGCAATAGTAAGCTCATCTCATGCCATATTAACCGCTACCACAACTAGCGTTATTACAGGCAATGCGCCAGAGGTCATAGCGTTATCCAGTGCAGATAAGCAAGGTTTTACGGTTAACGGCGTTTTTTATAGTGAGGCAAATGGTAATATAAAAGCGGGTGAAATTAAGGAATTTGATGGTAATTTAACGTTTAATGACTTTATTATTTCAAAATATGATTCCAAGAATTTGGATAAAGTGAAAAATTATCGTGATATTGATGGTGATAATGCCGACCCAAGCGCTCCGTTTAAATTAGAAACGACCTATTATTGGTGGTATGACAATACAGGAAAACAGATAGAGGGTGATGATAAGAAAAAAATTATAGGTTGTGGAAGTGGTTTTTCAATGCCATTAAAACTCATAATTAAAACCAATGTCAAAGCATATTCGGCGTATGGGATCCCAAAAGAAAGTGAACCTATTACTCTAACCAAAACGTATCAAATAGCGCCTAGAACACAAATTTGCTATGCTAAACCTTATTCTTTAGAAAAAAAACCAGAGCATCAATGGGATGGAGTGGATGATATTGGGCGCTATTTTTGGAATGATCCAAACTATGCACAACGCAATTCTGCGGGCGGAGGTTATACTCAAGATTATGTGCCAAATTATGGTTTTAAAGCTAAACCAACTGTGTCATCAAGCACTTTTCCCACAACAGGCTTTCCTGGTGCTAAA
>NZ_LZGZ01000149.1:0-11010 GCF_001690515.1 Gilliamella sp. Fer4-1
TATCGGTTATCTCAATACCGTTTAAGATGACCTCATCATATGAATAGGTTTGTTATGTATTTTTCAATGCAAATAATCTAACAACTCGTTTAATAATTTTCATTGGTTTATCCTTTTTTATCATCAATTTCTTTGACTTCTTTATTTAAACCCGAAGAACACAAATAAAGCTCTTGTGCATACCAGATACACTTACTTTCAACTGACGACAGACCGGCAGTGCCAGATACGATGACAACGGTTGCTTCATATATTGGTACTTCACCGGTTTGGGCGGTTGATGAAGTACACATGCGCTTTTTTAGCATTTCATTGGCTATTTTTAGTGCTTTGTTTTCTGTTTTTAGCGCGATAATTTTTGGTGGCTCATTAGTTAGCTCACGGTTACTGGTTAGGATTAAGTTGCTTAACCCATTTATCCAGCGTTGATTTACCAATACCTAAATGATTAACGATTTTAGCTAATGAAAGATGGGCATTAGATAAAGCATAATTCACCGTCTGCGGTTTGAACTTTGTACTCAATTTTTTGTGCCATAATGTGTTCGCTTATGATTGTTCGTTATAGCATATTCGTTATATTATAAAGGTGACATTTGCCGATTTTAGGGCGAGGATCAACATCATGTATTGGTATGCTAATTTGTTAGGTGCTAAAGATAAAGTTCACTTTAAATCTGTGGAGTAACTTCGACAGGAGACCCAACTGAACATTTCCACTGTATAAAATGATTAGTTAGAATTTGTTTGATATAACTTTCAAATTCAGAATTAAAATATTCATCAGATATTATTGTTATTTCAAGCGTATAATGCTCATCACACAATAATTCACTAAGCATATAAATTTTGTCTATAACGGCTATGCTAAAATTGGCCAATTCAGCTCTGGCAATATAACGACCTTTTTCATCTTTACAGGATAATTTACATTGAAATGCTGATGCTATCTTAGCCTGTATTTCTTGGAATGATTCATTATTATCAACTAATACAAAAGTTAACCACCTTGTATTTATATCCATAGAACTATCAACCTTACTAGCCAATTTAATATCACAGTATCAACTTCAACTATGATCTTATAAAAATATTCCATTCTTGCCATATCACAAGATCCATTGTTTGTATGTTAGCAAGTTTTTTTAATATTACCAATGTGTTGTTTAATATCAAAATGGATCTATCTTAACAGACCACCTTGGCGTAAAATTAGGCATCTTAATTGCCTACTTATCATATTAAGATGCGATATTACTTCAGCTAGATAGATTTGTGCTTTTAATCCATCTTACTTATCTCGGCGACGGCTTGTTAAGCTTTTGGGCTAGCTCCTCTACACATTCCTGAGCTATTTTTTTGTATTTTATCGCATTTTCTGTAGAAAAATTTTCATCAATCATTTTATAAAAGCCATCAACTGTGCCAAAAAAGCCATTTGCTTGAATAGCAAATCCCCCATTAGCCCAACAAGCAAAAATGGTTGTTAAGTTGCCTTGGTTGCTTTTGCGATAAACTATATTCTGTACTTTATCTACATCTAAATATATACCACAAGCAACGGATAAATTTTCAGGTAATAATTTGATTTTGGTTGACTCTATATTCAAGCGACCACCAATAAATAAATTTTTAGGCAATACTTGAATGTCTGTATTAGCAACACTTAAATATCCTCCTACCGATAAATTTTCTGGTAATGTTTTTATTCTGGTATTTCTTAAATTTAGATAACCGTTAACAGAAATTTTTTGAGGTAATTGTTTGATATGGGTATTTCTTAGATCAAGATCTCCCCCAACAGTTAAGTTTTCGCCTAATAATTGAATATTGGTATTTGCTAAGTCTAAATCACCGCCAACCGATAAATTTTCAGACAATCTATTAATTTGGCTATTTATTAAATATATGTCACCACCAACCGATAAGTTTTTGGGTAATGTTTCGATATCTGTATTTGCTAGATTTAAATTGCCACCAACCGATAAGTTATCCGGTAATGTCTGAATCATTGAATAGGTAAGATCTAAATTGCCGCCAACTGATAAGTTATCTGGTAATGCTTTAATCATTGAATAGGTAAGATCTAAATTACCACTAATTGATAAGTTTTCAGGTAATGATTGAATATCTGTGTGAGCTAAATTCAAATCACCACCAATAGCCAGATTTTCAGGTAGCGCTTTGATGTCTGTAAATTCTAAATACAAATTACCACCCACAGATAAATTATCCGGTAAGACTTTAATTTTAGTGATCGATAAATTTAAATCCCCACTAATTGTAAAATCATTCGGTAAGGCTTGGATTTCGGAGTCTGTTAAATTCAAACTACCATGAATAGCCATATTTTTTGGTAGTATTTGTATTTTTGTTTTACTTAAATTTAAATCACCATGGATAAGTAAATTGTCTGGCAAGACACTAATTTCTTTGTTTCTTAAACGCAAATTATCATTAATGATAACTTTATTATCTTGAACAACGTGTTTTACCCCTTTTTTAGTTAGTAATTCGAGAAATTTTTCCATAGGTTATTTCACCAATAATAAGCACTCTTCTAATTTGATATCACAAGTTATATACAATGAATTACTCAGTTAGAAATTGTCTTTGCTTTTGTCCGATTACAAGTTTGGATTACTTCATTCGGGGTTAGTTTTAAATATAATTACTACATTCGTTTTCTAAATCAATTAATAAGCTCTCAGCATTAACAATAGGAGTGCTTGATAGCGTAGGAATGGAGAAAATACCAACTTGAGTTCCTTTGGCTGATAAATCAGGCAATAATTTATTCATTATATAATCAAGCGATAATGCCTTGGGTTTATAATTCTTCCAGCCACCTAAAGCACAATTTGCAGCATATTCACGAGCAGGCCATAATATAAGAACTTCATTATTGTTATCATTTCTACCGGTTAAGGCAAACCCGTCATCGTCTAAGACCCAAGCTACTTCGTTATCAACAATTTTTTTTATGGAATAAATGTATCTTTCTTGGCTCCCTTTATTTGACATAACTTCAACTTCTTTGGCCGATAAGACTATCATAAGTGAATACTCCTTATATTTTTGCTTACGTCTAAATAAATTGTTGTAATCATAATCATCGTGTCGATGCTAAAACTAAGCTCGTTTTTTGCAGTTTAGCATACTAATTAAGATTCAGATCACTCAGCAACTCAATCCATTCTAGCAAGATAAATCTTCTATAGCAGGATTATATTACCTAAAAATATTGTAATGCTATCCCGTTTATCTGTCTAAATATTGTCTATGATGCCGAATTTTTTACTCAATTGACGTTGTAACTATCTCTCAAATGGTAGCTATCCCCCTAAAATAGTACAGCAAAAAAGTAGAAAATTGGAATGGCAACACATTTCAAACAAAAATTAAGGCGATAATTACAATAACGTTTAACGACGTATTTTGATACGAGCAATAAAAATTTCATCAGCCGAACAATGTAACAGCGTGATACCCAAATGTTCTCTTTTTGCAAATCAAAACCAATTCGCCTTGTACCATAACAATGATAGCTTCGGTTAAATAGCGTCACTACTTTATCTGCATAAAGTCTTACTGATTTTTGTTTATTCAATTTACATTGGTAATAAGCATAATATCTTGATAATACGAAATATTGACATCGTTTTGTCGGGCTATAATGATGTCGGTTTGCGTTTAGGATAGTCATTTTCACCCCATTATCAGTGCGGCTTGCTTTAAAATATCGTTTTCTATGCGGCGCTTTTTTAAGCGCTTTGCGTAAACCCTTAAAAAAGTTGTATGATTTAGTGTAACCGCTCCGAATTGGACTTATTATAAAGACGGTTGGAGAAGCAAAAAACCATTCCAAGAGGCAATTGATTTAGCGCGAGAAAAATAATGTGTATAGAATTCTTTCATAGTGAAGTCATTAACTTTTTAAATTACCACTCTTTATTTACTTTAAAATTAGACGATAGAACAAATTTTTTATATGAAAATGGAATACTTGATGAGCAATCTATGGCTCTTTCTAAGAAACAGATTTACAACAATGATATTTTAGATAGTTATCAATTATCATCGTTAATTAGAAATAAATACTTAGAAAACAAAATAAAAGACATTACCGGTAATGATATAAAAATAATTGATCATCCAGATAGTGAAATTACTGGTGTTGCTTGTATCTCATGTCGATACCTTGTTTTCAAGGATTATGAAGATTCGATTTTTGAAATATGTCCAGTTTGTGATTGGCAAACAGACCAATTAAATGAGGATGGATATAGTAAATTAAATCAAAGTTATTTAACCTCTTATATAAACACTTCTTTATACAAAGAAAAAGTACTGCAATATCAGGATGTCTATATAAGAAAATAGCATAAATTCTAAAATAAATGCGCCAGTCTGCACCACGAAGTATTATGCCCCTAAGGACGGTTGAGCATCGAATTCAAATACTACTATAACAGCTGCTGGCAACACAAACACTCCCCTGCGAGGTTAGCATCCCATCCTACTCACATCCTGACAGAGCGCATCTACCAGTACGAGAACCCCGGCGGGTTAGTTAGCATAAAAACACAGCAGACATGATCCTCGCAAAAAAATGGCAAATGAAATTGTAAAAAAGTGCCACATGTTATCTACTACTGGATCTGTTTTAGTTAGCCTAAAGCCTAAAGCGTAGGGCTATTCTTGAATAGTGTAGAGTATTTATGATCCTATTTTTGATGTAATGGGTCGATAAGAAATTAAATATTATTAAAAAATAAAACGATAGAAGCTGACTCGATAATTAGATATGTGTAGGATAGCGATTTATAGCATCAGGTTTACTGGTGAATTTCACAATGAAATGTCGCAACAAACCTAACTGCATCCAAAGCGAACAAAGTGCCAACTACAGCCTGCGTTACCGCTATTTCTACGACCACCTTATCGAAAAACATCAGCTAGACAGTGCAGGCGACCTCTTGCAACGTTAAAAACAGAAAAATTGTTTTGAACAAAAATATCATTCCATCCAAAGTATTTTTATATGATATATGAATTAAAAATATTTGATTATCATAATAGCTATTGTTTCGAAGCTGAATCAGATCAGATTGCAAATTATGATTTTTGTTTTAGTGGTGGATCGGATTTTATTTCAGTTAAGCTTGCAAATCTGCTGTTAGGTTATAAAGGTTTTTTAAAAGATGTTAAATGCCTTGATGCCAATGCCATTATCAATGGTCAGAGCAATTCAGACTATAACGTCTTAAATATTCTTCATTCATTATCATATATAGGTATGCATAAGCCTGATAGTGAACCAATATTAAATTATTTGCCTAATAGATCAAAGAAGTTTCATAGAATTGTCTTTAAAAAAATATCAAAGAAAACTTTTATATGGCAAGATGTCAGGAAGCTCAAAAACATGTCGTTATTTCAGATAAGCTAAGGCAATTCTTTGTTGAAAATAATGTCAAAAGAATATATTTATAACGACTTTTGTTAGCATATGCCCTAGTCATTATTAGTTTTATGTATAATTGTAACTATCGCTAAAATAGTGCAGAAACAAGTAGCAAATTCTTCATGATAAAAATAAAAAGGGTTGTATGAAGTTATTATGTAATCATTGTAAAAAACAATTTATAACATCAGAAGAGCAAGACCATTTTATCTCGGTTTCTCGCCAAAAGAATATGAAATTCATTATGATAAAATGCCATTATTGCTCAATGAGTTATGACATTAATTCGATGCTATTAAATAAGTAGGAGGATAAACAAACTGCTGTTGTAAATGGATTAAAGTGCCCTAAAGAAACATGTGCAGGTATTGTTTCTTATATTGAAGATGTCCCCCCATTTTTTGGTTGTGGTCAATGTGGTAATGTGTGGTTTAAAAAAGAAGACTTATATAACGACATTAAAAACATAATTGCTAAATACCCTTATAGAAAACAAGCATATAATATTGTGAATGATAAATACTTGCCTGCTTTAGATAGCGAAATTCCCTCATGCTATGATGATCAAGTAAACTTGGAACAATAAATCAATTTTAGACAGATAATAATGGTTAGTTTAGCTACCTAGTGACTGGGGAAACCAATATTGCAGTGCGGATTTTAATCGGTTAGTGTTAAAGCATTGATTTAACCAAAGCATGCTCTATTACAGATCCCAAAGCTCCTAATAAGAAAAATCATCTCCTTGTTTATAATTTTAATTTAGGTAATTTTAAACTAAATGAAGTTGGAACTATTTTCACCCACGAGATATTATCAATGTTTAGTTATCATCCTAATTTAATAATGATTATTTGTATAATAAACTAAACCATCATTACTTCTAATAAAATGTTCCAATATCTTCATTGTATAATAGAGTATGTAATTGCCTCTTATCAACCTTACCGATAGCCGTTATAGGCATTTCATTTAGCTCAATGACTTTTTTCGGCATTTGATAACGAGCCACTTTACTACGCAGCCAAGTAAACAATGCTTCGTTAGATAAAACTTGGTTTTTTCCTAATATAATAAAAGCAACAAATCGTTGTCCAAATTCATCATCGTTGATGGGTATGACTGTGGCTTCTTCAATTGCTGGATGCTCTAGTAACTGTTGTTCAAGATCATAAGGATATGCATTTTCTCCTGCTGATACAATCATGTCATCTTTTCGACCTTGTAAATAAAAATATCCATGTTGATCTTTATACGCTAAATCACCTGTTGAGATCCATTTGTTAGCTTGTATCGACCATGCGCACTTAATCCATAATTCGCCTATTCCTTTAACTATTTCCTGCCCATCTTGCATTAATTTTATATGTAATCCGTTAATTGGGCGGCCAATACAACTGGGTTGTTTTTCTAAATCTTCAGGTGTGGCAATTGTACATATACCGGCCTCAGATGTACCATATAAATTAAATAGCATTGGCCCCAATTTATTTTGTGTTTCTTGAACAAGCGTTTCTGCTAAAGGTGAACCACCACTAATAATACATTTCAAACTTAGTAACTTGGTGTGATCATACTTAAGTAAACGACCTAGCATTAACGGAACTAAAGTAATAACCTCTATTTTATGTTTATCTAATAACTGACTAGCTTCTTGTGTTGTAAATTTTTTATGTAAAAAAATAGTAGAGCCGAGCAGTACAGCTATGCAAAATGTAGCAATACCAAACCCATGGTAAATTGGTGTTGCGATATAAATGCTTGAATACTGATTAAGTTTTAATTTTGTAAATAAAGCAGTAAAAGGAATGATAAATCCTTTAGCTTTTGTGCTGCGCCCCGCTATTTTAAAATTGCCTGTTGTGCCACTGGTTAATACAATGATTTTGGGAAAATGACACACTTTTCTTTTTTGTGTTGTTTTCATTAAACGACCATTTATTAATCGTTGAATAGAAGGAAAATTGTCGTGATAAGTTAATAGGTTATTTTCTTTCTGTAAAAATTTAATCTCTGGATCATGAATAATTAAGTCAAATGAATACGCTTCGTCTAGTTTTTTAAATTGTGTCGCAGACATCTGTGCATTTAATAAATAGATATCTGCGCCCAATACAGATAAAGCAAAGAGAGTGTGTGCTAAATAAATGTGGTTATAAGCCATCACTGCAATCTTCTGTTTAGCTTTAACACCATAAAAAGTAGCTAGTTGATCAGCTAAATGTTGTGATTGTTTATATAGGGTACAAAAATTAATATTATCTTTTTCATCTTGAAACGCAATTTTTTGTGGGTAAAACCGTTTGCTTATATAAAGCAACGTCATTAAATTGATGCCGACAACTTTTATTGCACAAATTAAATACCAAATTCCTCTAAAGGTTAATAAGTTACATTGATAGAGTATTTTTAAAGTCTTAATCATTTTTTATTCCGTAAATAATACTGTGTTATTTTTAACCATAATGGATATAATAAAACGGAAGTTAGTTGCGCCCATATACTCCACCAAGGCTTATAATATGTCTTACGGTTAATCAATAAGTTATTAATACGCATTGCAGCCTGTTCAGCGCGCATTGCTGGCGCTTGTTGGTATGCTTTAGTTGGTGCTATCATTCTAGTCTTAACCAACGGCAAATAGGTGCTGGAAACGGTGATCTTGTTGATAGCAAGCTCACTACTGGCACAATTCAGCCATTGATCAAAAGCGGCTTTAGAAGCTTGATAAGCTGCCCAGTAGGGGGTTGGCGCTAATAATACATTAATTGCTGATACGTTAATAATTTGCCCTTTATTTTTTTGTAATTCAGGAATTAATGCTAAGCAAAGTTTCACTGGAGCAAAATAATTTAATTGCATTGTTCTTTGAAAATCATGGTATCTGTCTAATGATTGCATAATTGGACGACAGATAGATTTACCAGCATTATTAATAAAAATATCAATTGTAAATTGAGATAATATTTTTATAAACTCGTTAAGCTGTTGCTCATCGGATAAATTGACAGAAAAAACGTGCACCGTTGCTTTTTGACTGGTTATCTGTTGCTTTATCGTTTCTAGTTTTTCTGTTGTGCGCGCGACTAAAATGAGTCTACAATCAATGTCTGCTATCTGATAACAAAGCGCTTCACCGATACCAAAAGTAGCACCAGTAATCAACACGGTTTTATGATGTAATCGCTGGGTAAGGAGTGCTTTATTTACTTTTATAGGAGGAAATAGAATAAATTCCAAACATCGCTTTATCGCGTTCATTGTTTTTTTATTTTTCTCTTTAAACAATAAATACCGTGTAGAATAACATAGAATTTATTATTTATTACTCATAAATAGGCGACAGTCAAAACTGTAATTACCAGATTAGGTAGCAGTTTAAACTTAATCTAACAGACGCTAACGACTTATCAGAATTCATTTTAACAAAATGAGATCCTCGCCAAAAAATGAACCTATGTCACCTTTATGATATAACTAACAATCATAGGAGGACATTGTGGCCAAAAAATTTAGCGCACAAACTGGTGAAGTACCAATATATAAAGCAACATTTGTTACCATACCCATTATTGCTAGTCTGCCGTCACTTAGAAGTTAGCGTATCAGATTACTATACTTGGCTAAAACCTGAGCCTAAATCAACGGGGTTATTTGAGAATATCAAAGCACTTTATTGTTAACATAAATCCTGCTCAAGCACACCCAGCTTAGTGCATGATATCAGGGACAAGGGCTAGGATATATCATAAAGAAAGATTAGCTGAGTATGATAAAAATCAGTCAGAAAAGGCATTGATTTTATTTGATTTTTTATTTTGTAACGCGATGAAAAATAATGGCATTACTCCTTTTGCTACAAGTCTATCATTATGATGTGCGGACTAATACATTAAGTATATTGATAAATATTTAGTTTGTCATTCACCCAAAATTCCTTATTTTGTCGTCAATTTCCTAAAGGAATATTATACCTAGTAGCCAATGAAACCAAATATTACAGTGCGGATTTTAAGCGATTAGTGTTACAGCATGGAATTAACTAAAGCATTATTCACCACCTATTATTTAAACGCTATACCAAATTTTTTGGCGAGGATCTGATTGGCTCACAGAAAAATTTAAGTGGCTATCGGCTTTGGTTAGGTTAAATGGTATAGAATCCTGAATAATTTTTACAAATAGATTCTAAAGTAAATATCCAAATCATAAATAATTTATGACAAAACATAATGTTTGCGTGAATTGATTTAAATAAAGTGTGCTTTTTTATAAAACAATTTTTGAAAAAAATATTGAATCTAGCACCATAACAGTATGAATATTCTTAATATGGATTATTATAATATTGAGTAAAAATTCGAGCATGTAGATATATATCAAATGCTTTGCCATACGGTAATGATGGCCAATGTCAAAACAATTGCAACGGTTTATCCTAAAGGATATTGTTAATGATTAATTTAATTATCTCCCCTGATTCTATTCGCGTATCAAAAAGTAAAATATCAACGCAAATATTCTCAAAAATATATTTTCAGATCGGGAACATTTTCTTTCCTGATGAACAATGGGATGATTTTACCGTAGTTATATTAAATTGGTGGTTAAAAGAAGCTTGTAAAATTCAGCAAAATAACATAACTCATTTTTACTTTATGGATGGACCTTTTTATTTTGAAGTTTTTTGTATTAATAAAATTTGTAAAATCAAATTTATAGATAATCGGTTTGATAAAAAAGAAGTCGTATATAGTGGTGAAATAGAATACACATCTTTACTGAATTTATTAAAGAAAAATGCAAATTTATTAATTCGAAGCTTACCTATGGATGCCGAAAAACTAAAAGATGTCATAGAATTAAAACAAAATTTAAAATTAATACAAACTCGATTCTGTAAATAAGTTTGTATTTTTGTCTATTTTTATATTTATCTTTGGTATCAACATATGCTTTTCTACTTTACGAAAATAATGTTATTGATTACGAAGATGAGATGTATCTAACATTGCAATTCAATAGATCGTCAATAATTCATTGTGTCTTGATTTTTATCATTGGTTTAATGGAATACCTAAGTAGCTAAATATTAAGGTTAATACGATCGATAGCTTTACCATATTGGTAAAAAAATAAGATTTAAGCAATGATAATTGAGGCGTTCTCGATATTATAATTACAGTGAGCGCCTTATAATGTTTATTTTGATGCGGGCTATAAATGAAAATTAAACAACAAAAATTTGAAGTGAAATATTACTGGTCTCCAGATATCGGTGATCCTTGGCTGTGGCAGCCAGAAGATAATGCAGTTTTTTATTTATTAGAGATGAATATCGGTATTACTGGCGAGGATAATTCTGATATTTACTCAATCATTGTCGCAACTCCAGAAGGAATACTCAATTTAAATAAGGGTAGAATTCAACAGCCAAAACGATATAAAATTTTATTATTAAATCAATATGATTGGGATAAAGTTAGACAATCCATAGATGAAAAGCTGGCTTGTATAAAACCTGCTGATGGTATCCCCGCTTT